>JAGQVC010000050.1 GCA_020438185.1 Bacteroidota bacterium | reverse complement strand
CGAACCTTCGGGTATGTAAACTGTCAGGCTGTCTTTTCCCGGGCAGGTATTTGCGCCTGTCGGCGGAATTCTTAACAACTCAAATACGGTAGTTTCATCAACCGACGCAAGCGGTGTTGCAATACTGTCGTTATTCAGGAAAGCCGCAGGCATCCAGCGATAGCTGTAACCTGTTGAAGAATCCGGCAAACCAATCTGAACGGTCATTCCCCTGCAAATATCCAGGTCGGGACCGGCATCTACCACATCGGTGCGAACATCAACAAATTGCTCTATAGTATCGGCGCAACTGGCCAGACTTAAGTACAAAATGTAATTGGTTGGCGTTTCGGGCGAAGCATTGGGATTGGGCGCATCTGGATTGTCGAGTCCTGAAGAGGGTACCCACTGAATTTCGTAGTACGGATCGATTGGAAAATTAACTCCAACCTGAATTTCTGAGAGGTAACAGATTGATAAGGAGTCGAATGTATCGTGTGTGGAATTCACAATGCGAATTTGACGCATGAATGTATCGCGCACATTGCAGCTATTCGGGTTTTCGGCTACCAGTTGAATCAGATACAAGCCCGGCGTACTAAACGCATTGCTAAAATCTTCGGTAGAAGCGACCGGGTTACCATTAATAAACCAGGAATAAGTCTCAGCATTACTGCTGGTGTTCACAAAATCAGCCTGATAAGGCGCACATGCAATAGGCTGCCCGGTAAAAGAGGCGACCGTTGCAGGCAACTGAAAATCGAATTTATAAACGGCATTGTTACAACCACTGGTGCTACCGTTTACGTTGCTCCACACCCCGGGAGTGGTGGGAAAGTCATCTCTTCCGCCGCAGCCGGCGCAAACCGCCTGATGCACAACGCCCCGGCGGTCAAAACGGCTGGTGCCTCCATCCACATGTTCTGAACTGGTTGGCCCGCCAAAAAAAGTAGCATAAACCAGATTCTGATCCTGTTCGTCCAGCACCATCAGGTAAAAATCGTTGTTATCGGTGGTTTGCTGATAGGCATCCTGTGTTGTGGTGAGTCCAGATGTACCGCCAAATGAGCCACCGTCGGGACCGGCATTGGATGCACCACCCCAGCCGCAAACGAATATCTGTCCGCAAATATCAACGGTGAATGCGCTGGGCGTGATATCCGGTTTGGCAAGTCCGTTTCCGAAAGTTGTTGACCAGGTACGTTCCCTTAAGTCGTTGGAGAATTTGGAAATGAATTGTTTCCCATTGGTTTCTCCAAAATTGAAATCCTGACGGTAAAAGTTGCCACCGCTTTCGGTTTGACCAAATACATAAACACTGTTATCCCGGCTTGTGGCAACCAGATAAATTTGATCGTAGGCATTGCTACCGTAGTAGGTTGAAGCTACCAGGTTTTGTCCGTTCGGACTGATGCAGGAAACGAAGCCATCGCTTTGTGCGCCTCCGTTCTGATTCTGGTAAACCTGCTCGGTAACAGGAAAATCTACTGAAGATGTACCTCCGGCGACGAAAACTTTTCCGCTACCGTCCAGAGCGATGTTCATTACGCCGTCGTTCCCGGCTCCGCCAATGTAGGTTCCCCAGTACAAGGTGCTGAGGTTTTCGTTGAGCTTAACCACCATTCCGTCCTGGGTGCCTCCGCCAAATGTTGACTGGAATGCATTACCGGGAACCGGAAAGTCGGATGAGGATGTGCTGCAGCCGATGTAAACGTTATTTTGATTGTCGAGGATAATTCCACCACGGGCTTCATCGGCGTAGTTATACCTGAGCTGAGAAGCTGTGTTCAATCCGTCGTTACCTGAACCGCCTAAGAGGGTAGAAGCCAGCAAACGGTCGCCTGATTCCGAAAAACGGCATACGAACATATCGGTTCCGGAAGGGAAACTGATTCCGCTTCGAAGAATGGAGACCTGTTCACCACCACCGAATTGTGTTTCCCAGGCTGTAGCCGTAGTTGGAAAATCTGCTGAACCGGTTGTTCCAAAAACGAAAAGCTCGTTTGCATTGCTAACGATAAGACTTTGAGGTATTTCGTTGGAGCTTCCTCCAAGATAGGTTGAATACATGCGCTGGCCGGCAGCATCAAATTTCATAATGCCAATGTCGGCGGGACGGCTGCCGGCACCACCCGAAAAAGTTTCGGAATAAGCACCGGTAGTTGTTGGATAACCAATTCCGAACACCACACCGGCAGTGTAAGTATTTCCTGCATAATCGTAAGTTGCGGTAAAGCCCCAGTTGTCGGCAGATGAGCCTGAAAATGAGCCAAATACCAATTGTGGGTCAATGATTAGTTCGTGAGATGCATCGTATTTACCGAGTTCGAAGCTTACCCTGGTACCATCCAGCTTAAAGGCGCAGTCAACAGGGACGCGGTTTCCATCAATAATTTGCCAGGCGCTGGGCGCTTCTTCGGTTATGTTGCCGAGTGATGTTTTAATTTCGAGTTGCCCTTTGCGCAAATTCACTTTGGATGCACCTTCCCAGAACATCGCAATCTGGTTGGGATTGGCTCCCGGCTTGAGCACAAAATCGTACTTGAGTCCTTTGGCATTGGAGCCCAGGTTGAGGCTAATTCCGGGATATAATTCCTTCAGGCTTAAGGCCTGATATTCGTAAGCCCGGGCGATTCCATTTTGGCCGGTAAGTGCCGAATAATAGTTGTTGTAAGCGCCAAGGCTTTGATTAAATACAGGGGTTGAAGAAGCGGATGCATCGCTAAATTGAAGCTTAACAACGTGGCCGTTTATTTTTTCCGGATTGTGGCCCGGCTCTTCACCGTGGCTGTGGCCGGCATGGCCGGTTTCCTGAAAATGAAAGGTAAAACCGGTATGTTCTACGAAGCATTTACCTCCCGGAATAGCAGCGGCAGCAACAACTGTGGCAGGTAACTGACCTTTGTTTTGCTCGAAGCGTGCAAAGACCTGTCGGCCTGAATCATCCGCCTGCAAGGCGAAAACCGAAGAAACGGAAAGGAAGAAAAGTAAGTGTAGCAGTTTTTTCATTCAATGCAGCTTTTCAGTGTTGACCTGATTTGCTGCACTATACGTGAATGCTACCTACTTGTTCGGCACTATGAAAGGTTTGATTGCAATTTGACCTTTTTCTGTCGCAATTCTCAAAAAATAGCAACCTGAAGCAAGTCGGGCAGCTTCAATTGGAATGATTTCGAGGTTTTGACCCGGTACAAACTGTCTGTTTTTCTCATAAACGTTTTGCCCTAGTGAATTCATCACCGAAACGCTTCCGTTTACGGACTCATTCAATTCCAGTTTCACCATGAGTACTTCGGCGGCCGGGTTTGGATAAATGGAAA
Source organism: Bacteroidota bacterium (assembly GCA_020438185.1). GTDB lineage: Bacteria > Bacteroidota > Bacteroidia > M30B66 > M30B66 > M30B66. The sequence goes on along the minus strand of JAGQVC010000050.1, from coordinate 5,162 downwards.
GGGCTGCATTCAGGTTATTTTCCTTAATACCGGTTTGATTTTCAATTGCTAAGGTATCGCGGTAAACCACTCTGGATGTGGTTTCCATGCCCAGAATAGGGTCGGTGATAGTGGTTATTTCGAGTAAAGGCCATCCAAAACCCGGAGCCATCCATTTATAGCGGGTTTCGGTAATCTCAGGAAGCTGAAATCCAAATCCTAAAGCATCAAGCGCAACCGAATCGCTGTAAACAAGCTGCGAACGTAATCGGATACACTGGTAATCGCCCATGGGTAAACGAAGCGTTCCTGTGCCATCGGCTTCGTTAATGCGCTGAGCATCACGTCCGTAATAGCCAATGGTTGGAATTGTTGCATTAAAGGAATAACTATTTGATTGTGTGGTAGATGCCGTTAAGGGAAGTGGAACTAAAACGTCGCCGTCGCTGTATGTTATTGGCAGCGGAAAGCCGTTAATACTGGCGCCAAAACCGCGCTGCTCAAAACCATCCGACTGGCTTTTGTAAAAATTGTAAACGTCCTCAACAGTTATATTAACAACCGGAATTTGCGGAATCTGAAATGCGCTGTTATCCAGCCTTGCCATGTCGCAGTAGTTCGGGCTAAAAGGCAAACCAAAAACGGCGACGTAGGTGAAAGGTGCTGACGTAAGTGATAAAAACTCATCCACATATTGAGATGCCGATTGTAAATCGGTAAAATTCCATGTTGTATTGGTTCCGCCGTTACCCGGCTGAATGCCAACTGCCGCTGCAGCAACACTGTAGCGCATTGTATCGCCCGCCGATGGCATATCAGACTGTGAGATTTGTGCCTGAAGCACCAGTGGAAATGCTGCAAGCAGCGTAAGAATTGATTTCATCACCCTAAAATTATTCAGGCGAATTTAAACAATTATACAAACTGTTACCAGTATCTGATTTTGATTTTGTGAAGGGCTGCTGTCGCAGGATTGAATGAAGAATCGTCAAACGAAGGTGGTCCGAAAGTACCCATGGCGTCGTTCGAAAAGCAAAAGCCTTCCTTTGGAATTCCGAAAAGTCCGGTATCGAGCGTGAGATTGTCGTTTTCGTCATGAATTATTGCAAAAGCGTATTTTCCGGGTGGCAGGGCATCAAATTTCAGGGTCATGGTTCCGGCTGTCGCCGGGATGCGCAGTTTTTTGAACGAATTATCAGGATTGTCGGGCCAACCTTCACTCTTATTGAATAAGGAAACCAGAATATGCCCATTCGAGTTTCTTATTCCACTCAGGTTTATTTGTATGCTGTGGCCTTCGGCCGATGAAGCTTTTTCCATTGATTGAAGTGAACATCCTGCGATAAGCAGGTACAGAAACAAATGCATGCGAAGTGAACGATAATTTGAAAGTATTGTTGAGGTACAAATTGCACAATTTATATCTTCGCCGCATGACACCAGTACTGGAAATTATTTCACAAAAGGAGCTGCCGGGGTGGCTGTTGCTCAAGAATGCAGGAATCGGACGTGCCGAAGGAATGGGGCAACGCATTTCGGGATTTGATGCGCATTTCTGGGAAACTTCGTTTGAAGCCATTCTGGCACATATTCCCAAGCCGGTTTTGTTAAATAACAAGGAAGCCCGTGAGCTTGCTTCGTGGAGGTTTTCGGATGAAGAAATTGCCGAAGGGCGCTTCAGCTTCGATACCCAGCCCAATGCGCTCATGAACGAGGGTAACGATAAGGATGTATTTGGCGAGTCCTGGTCTGTTTTCTGGGCCGTTCCGGCCGATAAAGACCTGATAATTAAATACGTATGTGATGCACTTGTAGAGCTTGCCGGTGACGGTAAAATCAATGAATCGCATATTGAACAGGTTTGGAATTCGCGGGTTAGCCGGATGTTTATTGCCCACAATGATGATCTGGATGGCTTTGCCCTGATGGAAATTCATCAGGCTGTTGACGAGGAACTGATAGAAGCCGTGAACCAGCTGCCATGTGCACCTGACGAATCAGCCTGGGAGGTTCTGGAGGATGATTTTCCCTGGGATGATGAAGATGACTTCGCCTGATTATCCTGACAAGGCTGAGTTAAAGGAGCTTCTTAACGACCGGTACGAACTTTATAACAGGAAGAGTTTTATTGAAAATGATCCGGTTTGTATTCCTCATTTATTTGAAAATGAGGATGATATTGCTATTTCCGGCTTCCTCACAGCAACAATAGCCTGGGGACAGCGACCGGTATTAATCAGAAATGCCAGAAAGATGATGCATTGGATGGATGATGCTCCCGCGGATTATATCAGGCATTTCAGGGAGTCTGATCTGGACAGGATGCAACAGTTTGTGCATCGTACCTTCTCGGGAACACATTTAATATATATGATTCGCGCCCTGCAACAGATTTTGCAGGAAGAAGGCAAGCTTGAAAAGGCATTTAAAAGTAATGAGCCCGGTGCTTATGCGGGAATTACAGCGTTTAGGCAAAGAATGCTTCGTTTGCCGGACACGAAGGGTGTAAGCCGGCATATTGCAGATCCCGAAGCAGGTTCGGCCGCGAAGCGGCTGAATATGTTTTTACGCTGGATGGTAAGAAGCGACAATCGCGGCGTGGATTTCGGAATTTGGAAAATCTTCAGTCCGGCAGAACTGATTTGTCCGCTGGATGTGCATTCGGGCGGTGTAGCGCGAAAGCTTGGTTTATTAAGCCGAAAGCAGGATGACCGCAAAGCAGCGGAGGAACTCACCGATGCGCTAAAAGAATTTGATGCGGAGGATCCGGTTAAATATGATTTTGCTCTTTTCGGCCTGGGAGTGAACGAAAATTTCAGGAAGATTTAGCGGGCAACAATTATTTTGCTCACCAAACTGTAGCGTTTTCCTTTAAAGATTGCATAGTATTTACCGGCTTCCAGGTCACGCAAATCCACTTTGATTTTCTGATTTCTGCGCACTTTGCCTATTTCGAACTGATATATTCTGGTTCCGGCAATATCCTTCATCTCCAGCATCATGTGTTTTTCCTTGCGGGGCAAATTCATGGTTACCTCGGCCTCCAGTTTATTGTTGGTCGGAAAAACGTAATACTGCTTCATTTCCTCTAGCTCCAGGGTGGCCTTGGAGTCAATCACTTCGATTGAAATGATTTGCCTTGCAACCTCTTTGTCGTTTGTAGCAAGCAGTGTTACTTCGTAATGACCGGGTCCGGGAAAGCGGTGCTTCACATGTTGAAACCCACTGGTGGTGCTGCCGTCACCAAATTTCCAGACGAAATTTTCGGCCCATTGCGAACGCGCTGAGAATTCAACTTCGTTTCCTTTGGAAATATCAATTTGACGAGCCGAAGCGATGATATCGAGATCGAGGTTTTCTTCGCTGCGGTATTTTTTAGGGTTGGCGTGCGCTTCGGTTAATTCGGCAAGAAGGTCGATTCCCGGCATGGTTTCGCCGTAGGCAATCGGATCGCCGGCAATAATGCCCGACTGAGCTGATGCATTGCCGGTAAAAGCAGCTATCAGCATTGCGCCGAAAGCGAATTGTAAAGTTTTTTTCATTTGCTTGTCGCTAATAAACTACCCGTGTTACGTGCGTAGCAGGGCGGTAGTAGCGACAAAGCAGTCAGAAGTCTGACGTATGTAAGAAATACAGCTTAAAGGAGGGAAATGGGGGAGGAGGGTAGATTGAATGAGTTCATGTTCAATGACTGACAGAGATATTCAAGCATAAATTTGAATATCAACTCATCAAATTGCAACGCCAAAGAGCCTTTAAGGCAATAATTAAGCTGTAAGTCAGGGGTTAAATCCTAATAACTAGTCGATTTTAACGCACCTAACACCTATGCCACTGCGACCATTGATAAGGGATGGGCCCTGGTAAACTATTCCGGATTCGTTGTAACCGGGAGCATAAGATCCAGCCATAGGATACAGTCCTACAATTCCATCGTAGAGCCAATAATTACCGTACAAACCAAGATTCTGGAAAGCGCCGGTACCACTATGTCTGAATCCAAGCGGAACTGCTGAAAATCCAATTTCGTTAGTGGCTCCGGTGTTAGGATCTTGCCAGTGTGATGTTGATTTTAACTTTCCACCCATATTTGCATAGGCGCCTCGAAATAAGTTTCCAATTTCACTTGGAACCAAATCAGCAGGTAGCATTCCAAGTAAGTATTCCATCTGTAAATACTCTGTTGTAGTTGGTATATGCCAACCTGCAGGACAAATATTTCTTGAATCCATGACAGAATAACCATTATACAGGTTGCCAAAGATTTCAATGTTTGTTGGATTATTATCGTAAAAGCAATATCCTGATGATGTAGCCTGAGTCCAAGACACACTGTCTTGCAGGAGCTCAATAGGCGACCCGTCTGAAAAATGCGTAGTTTTTAATTCGCTGGCCATCCACCAAACATCACCAATCAAAACGGAAGGGTATTGATTTCCATCTATATCATTTACCGATCCCGTTAAAAAGGTATCACCATTGCACAATTGAATACTTCCTGCGTCATTAATGCCTTCGTTAATAGTTATCATATTCCATTGACCAATCACAGTCGGATTTGCGCTAACCAGCTTAAATGAATCCAGCGGCGAGGTAGTGTAAAAACTGAAGCTTCCGTCATTTAGATAGCTTATGTTGCCATTGTGAATTACATAGGCATCGGTTAATGGAACCAGATCACAATCTACAGCAGTTCCAATAACCTGGTTGATCACTTCAGCCTGCGGTGGAGGATTTATAACAATGTAAAAAGTATCCGAAAGTATCGGGGGAATAACAATAACATCCGAAACCTGTTGATATCCGTCTCCTGTATAGTAAAAAGCCTGAACCGTGAATTCCATATTTTTAGGCACCATTCCCCCAAACGCTCCGCTCGAATTTGTAATATCATAACCGGATTGAAGCTGGTTGGAGATTATTTGAACGGTAGCACCTGAAAAAGGCTCACCTGAGCTATTGAAGACCAATCCATGAAGATAAGCCGGTGGAAATGGAAAATCATAGTTCCAAAAAGAGAAATGACTAAACGCGGCTACATATTTATTGTCAACTTTAGTGGCGATTCCTTCACAAACCCAATATCCGTTAGATTCATCAAATGACCATAAATCAATACTATCGGGAGCTGATTGGACCATTTCCGGATTGAGTGTGTATGAAACATTGACAGTTAATCCATC
>JAGQVC010000049.1 GCA_020438185.1 Bacteroidota bacterium | reverse complement strand
TGACCCAATTTGTCCTGATGCAGTTTTCCCGAATAACTGGTTGGGTGTGCACCCCGGAGGGCAGGTGTTTCTTTACCAAATGCAGGCGCTTTCGCGCCGAAATGAGGTGAGGCCTGAATTGGCTTCAATGCTGGCAGATATTTACCCGGGATTGATTGTAACCGATCTCAGGTACGAGCTTGACAACAAAAACCAGGTTCTTGAAGGGACCGGCTCAATGGTGTTCGATCATCTTCAAAAAACGGTTTATGCGGCCGTTTCCGGCCGAACATCCCGCGAAGCGGTAATAGAAATTGCCGCAAAACTTGGGTACAAGCCGCTGGTGTTTCACACCATGACACCTTCGGGAACACCGGTTTATCATACCAATGTCTTATTGAGCATAGGTACCGGATTCGCCATAGTAGCTTCTGAAGTCATTCATATTGATGACCGCGAAGCTGTTCTGGCCGAGCTACGCTCAACCGGCAGGACAATTATTGAAATTAGCCTGAAACAAATGGAATGCTTTGCCGCAAATGCGCTCGAATTAAGAAACAGCGCAGGAGAAAAGCTGATTGTTATTTCTTCAACTGCAGTCAAATCACTTGAAGAAAGTCAACTCGCAGCATTGCAGAATCATGGCTTGTTGCTCGAAACAGATGTTCCGGTTATTGAACAAAATGGTGGCGGCAGCGTTCGTTGCATGCTCGCAGAAGTTTTTTACTAAAATTAAGCCGTGGTTTTTAAAGCTTAATCAGCTGACTATATGAGCATTAGACAGCCATTAAAACCTGAAGTAAGAACATCTGCACTGAAATAAAATTTATTATTCACAAGGCCTTGCATAAATTTTGTCTGTCGCCTTAAAACAGTACCTTTGAAACAATTCAGAAATAATTAAACTCATGAAGATAAAATCAATAAAGGTTGCGACATCAGCAATTATCATAGCTGTTTCGCTTTTCGTTGCAGGTTCAGTTTCCGCTCAAACCGAAAAAAGTGATAAAACAAAAATGACTGCTGCTAAAAAGGATGAAAGACCTAGTCCGCCCAAAACAACTGCAGCAACCGTTGGGGACCTCTCGATTACAATAAATTACAGCCAGCCGGGAGTGAAAGGCCGGAAAATATTTGGAGAACTGGTTCCATTCGGTAAAATCTGGAGAACCGGAGCAAATGAAGCCACCACGGTTGAAGTAAGCCGCGATTGCAAAGTTGGTGGTAGTTTCCTTAAGGCTGGTAAATACGCACTTTTCACAATTCCCGGAGCTGATGAATGGACTATCATTTTTAATTCTGTTCCGGATCAGTGGGGTGCCTATAAATACGATGAATCAAAAGATGCACTTCGTTTTAAAGTTAAACCTCAGCAAACCAAGGAGCTCACCGAAAGACTGGATTTCACAATTGCATCGGATAAAACCGGAAACGGAACCGTTACTTTGAAATGGGAAAACACCAGCGTTACCTGGGAAATGCGTTAACAGGAAAATTTAGAAAAACTAAAGAGCTGTCTCAAAAGGACAGCTTTTTTTATGCTTTATTCCCGAGCAGCTCCAGTTCCTTCTCATTTAGCAAAGCAAACATCACAGAGTCCTCAGCCATGCCATTCCTCAGGTAGTTCTTTCTTAAAAACCCTTCCTTTTGAAAACCCTTCTTCTCCAGGATCCGGGTTGAAGCGACATTATCGGTTCCGGTCATGGCTTCTATACGAATCAATTTTAATGTGTCGAAGCCATATTGAATCACAAAATCTACTGCTTCGGTCATCAAGCCTTGTCTTTTAAAGTGTTCTTCATACAGACTGTAACCCAGCTCTGCCTTGCGGTGTCCGGGATGCATCTGATGAAATCCGCAATACCCGACGGGTGTCAGCGTATCGGAGCTAAACAGAAAAAAGTGACAAAAGGAATTGTTCCAGGAAGAAAGCCCATTACTAAAGCGCCTGAGCTGCTCAGCCCAGATCAAATCGTCTGTGGCATTCAAAAAAGACCTTACAGCATCCTGATTTTCATGAAGTAGCAATTGCTCAAAATTCTCCGGACCAACATGACGCAGAATGAGGCGGGATGTCCTGAAAACGGGAAGGAAATCAAAATCCAGCCCCGGACCTATTTTACCAGACCGGAAATCCACTTGTAAATATCGTTTCCGTTAGCAAAAACAAGGAGGCTTAATAAAAGCACCATTCCAATAATCTGAGCTTTTTCGAGCAGCTTGTCGTTCGGTTTACGTCCGGTAATCATTTCATACAACAGAAACATCACGTGCCCTCCATCCAATGCCGGAATTGGAAGAATGTTCATGAAAGCGAGCGCTATCGAGAGGAAGGCTGTGATATTCCAGAATCGCTGCCAATCCCAGCCGGTATCGAACTGAGAGGCAATTGCGCCGAAACCGCCCACCTTTTTTGAGCCCTCGGCTGTGAACACAAGCTTGAATTGTCTTACGTAATTAACCAGGGTTGAGTAACCTTCGGCAATGCCTGCAGGAAACGATTCAAAGAATCCAAAACGCTGAGTCTTTAAATCAAAAAGCTTCTTGGGATCTATATTAAAAAACCCAAGTTTGGCATCTTCATTCAATTCTGTTTCAACCTGCAGGGTGTCAGAACCTCTTAAAAGCATTACCTGGATTTTACCCGGCGCATTTTTTTTAAGCACATCGGGTAACTGGGCAAAATATTCAAACCGGTCATTATTAATACCCAGCAATCGGTCGCCTTTCTTTAGTCCGGCTTTGTCAGCCGGAGAGTCTGCCAGAATGGAATCAACAATAGCCGGAACCGCCGGCAAAAACATAACCGGCTCATCAAGCGCAACAATTTTCTCAGAAAACCCTTCAGGAAGATGAATTTTCAGTCTTTCACCGTTGCGGTCAACCTCAACATCCGAAGTGGTATTCAGTAAAATTTCAATATTCAGGTCTTTAAAAGATTCCGGTAGCTCTCCATTTACCGATAATATTTTATCGCCGTTTCTGAATCCGGCTTCATAAACAACCGAATCTGACAAAACAACACCATATTTTGCGTTTGCAACCGGTAAATATTCCTAAAAAAAAAAAAAAAGCACCATGGCATAAATGAGCATCCCCAAAATTAAATTAACGGTAACGCCACCAATCATAATAATTAATCGCTGCCAGGCCGGTTTCGACCTGAACTCCCAGGGTTGAGGAGGCAAAGCCATTTGCTCCTTATCCATTGATTCATCAATCATCCCTGAAATCTTTACGTAACCACCCAGCGGAATCATACCGATACCATATTCGGTATCGCCCTTTTTTACTTTGAACAGGGATTTTGGCCAGTCAAAAAACAAATAAAATTTTTCCACTCTGGTTTTGAACCAGCGGGCCGGTAAAAAGTGACCCATTTCATGAAGAATAATAAGTATTGAAAGACTCAGAATTAACTGAGCACCGAGAATCAGATAGTCCATTGAATTTTTTCAGGCGGTAAAAGTAGTCATTTCAGGCATTTCCACCCGATAAGGGTGCTGCAAATCGGCGAAACATTACACGTAGTAATAAATTTTTAATCAAAAACCTGATTTAACAATCGATTGTTGTTCGATTCGTTAAAAGTGCACCGCCTAAGGTGCATATTATTGTTTCCTTCGTTCCCGAAAATTCGTTTCAATTGAATCCAATCCGGAAACTGGCTTCTCAAACTGCCGTGTATGGCCTCAGTTCTATCGTGGGCCGGCTGCTGAATTACCTGTTGGTTCCGCTGCATACCCGGGTTTTTCTGCCCGGCGAGTATGGCGTGGTCACCGAAATGTATTCGTATGTAGCATTCCTGCTTGTGGTTCTTACCTATGGTTTCGAAACAGCTTTTTTCCGCTACGCGGGAAAGGAATACGAATCGTCCCGGGTTTATTCCACAGCCCAAACGTCTCTTTTCACCAGTTCGGTTCTGTTTGTTGGAGTCTGTTGGTTGTTTTCCGGCGAAATATCATCCTGGATTCAATACCCTGACCATCCCGAATATGTGGTTTGGTTTGCACTCATTCTCGCCTTCGATGCTGTAACAGCTATCCCGTTTACCAAACTTCGTTTGGAAAACAAACCTTTCGTTTTCGCGGGAATCAAGCTTGTTAATATTGGTGTTAACGTATTGGCCAACCTGTTTTTCCTGCTGCTTTGTCCATATGTAACCGACAATCCCGGCCATTTCCTGTATGGCGTTGTGCTGCAGATTTATACTCCCGCCGTAGGCGTAGGATATGTGTTTATTGCAAACCTGTTAGCCAGCCTGGTTACCTTGCTTTTGCTGCTTCCCGGAATGCTGCGGTCGGGGTTTCGAAACGATTTACAGTTATGGAAACGTATGATGCGTTACGGCTTTCCTCTGCTCATTGGCGGACTTGCGGGAATAACCAACGAAATGTTCAGCCGGGTGAGCATGAAGTACCAGCTTGACCCCGAAATTGCCATGCACGAATTGGGGGTTTTCGGCGCATGTTATAAAGTTGCGGTTCTGATGACCATTTTTATTCAGACTTTCCGGTTTGCAGCCGAGCCTTTCTTCTTTTCACATGCACGCGAAAAGGATTCCACAAAGTTGTACGCCGAAGTTATGACCTGGTTTGTGGTTGCCTGCAGTTTCATATATCTTTTTGTATTGCTGTTTATGAATATTGCCCGCGAGCTGATTGGTGAGAACTATTACGAAGGCCTGGGTGTGGTTCCTATTCTGTTAATGGCAAATGTGTTTCTGGGTATATTTTACAACCTGAGTATCTGGTTTAAACTCAAGGATAAAACCGTGTTTGGAGCCTGGTTATCCATCTTCGGTGCAGTTTTAACTATTGTATTGAATTACTTCCTTATTCCGGCATATGGTTACTATGGCGCATCCTGGGCAACCTTTATCGTGTATTTTTCCATGATGCTTGTTTCCTACTACCTGGGTAAAAAATACTACCCGGTACCGTACGAAATTGCCAGAATCATTTTTTATCCGCTTGGGGCTGCTTTGGTTGCCCTTGCTTACCCGTACTTTCTTCCTATGGAAGGATTGCTCTCGTGGATACTGAAAGTGCTTATTCTTGCAGCCTTTGCAGGGCTGGTATACCAGCTTGAGGTTAGGAAAAAAAGACTAATTTCGCCCTGAATATCTACCTGAAAACCCAAGGAATGAAGGTTAAAATCATCAACAAATCCGCTCATCCCACTCCTGAATACGGAAGCGAACATGCTGCAGGATGCGATCTCCGCGCAAATCTTGATCAACCTGTAACGCTGGCTCCGCTTGGAAGAGCAATGATTCCGACCGGACTCTTTTTCGAAATTCCTGAAGGATTCGAAGGACAGGTCAGACCGCGCAGCGGCCTCGCTGCAAAGCACGGTATTACTGTTTTAAACTCACCGGGTACCATCGATGCCGATTACCGCGGAGAGGTAAAAGTAATTCTGGTAAACCTGTCAGATCAGGCGTTTACAATCAGGGACGGTGAAAGAATCGCACAGCTGGTGCTTGCACGTCACGAAATTGCCGAATGGGACTTAACGGTTGAATTAACAGAAACAGAACGCGGTGCCGGAGGATTCGGGCATACGGGGATTCAATAATGCAAACTGAAAATATTCATGAGAATTATTATTCCAATGGCGGGCATGGGAAAAAGGATGCGTCCGCACACCTTAGTTACTCCAAAACCATTGGTTGAATTTGCCGGCAAACCAATGGTTCATCATATTGTTGAAGAGCTGGCAGGCACCTGTAACGAGCCTATTGAGGAAATTGCATTCATCATTGGCAACTTTGGAAAAAAGGTTGAAGATGAACTGGTTGCTGTTGCAGAACAGGTTGGCGCAAGGGGCAAAATTTATTACCAGGATGAGCCGCTTGGAACAGCTCACGCTGTGTTGTGCGCAGCCGACTCGCTGGATGGAAAACTAATTGTTGCTTTTGCTGATACTCTCTTTAAGGCTGATTTTGTTTTGGACGAAGAAAAAGATTCCGTAATCTGGGTGCAGCAAGTGGATGATCCGCGTGCCTTCGGTGTAGTTAAATTAAACACCGAAGGTTTAATTACCGACTTTGTTGAGAAACCTCAGGAGTTTGTTTCAGACCTTGCTATTATCGGGATATATTATTTCAGAGACGGACAAAATCTGAAAAAGGAACTTCAGTACCTGATTGATAATAATATTAAGGAGAAAGGTGAGTTTCAGCTGACCAATGCGTTGGAAAACATGAAGTCGAAAGGTCTTTCGTTTGTTCCCGGAAAGGTGATTGAATGGCTTGACTGCGGAAATAAAAACGCAACCGTTTATACACACGCGCGCTGGCTTGATCTGGGTAAGGAAAAATTCAAACTCCCGTCGGGGCTAAAGCGTGAAAACTCAACCATTGTTGAGCCTTGTTACATTGGAAAAGATGTAGAAATTACCGGTTCCGTGGTTGGTCCTTTTGTTTCGGTGGCCGACGGCACTGTTATTCGAAATTCAGTAATCAGGAATTCTATCATTCAAAAAAATACCAGCATCGAAAATTCCGTTATAGGAAATTCAATGATTGGCAATTCCGTAGTAATCAGCAACAAAATGCAGGATTTGAGTGTTGGAGATTACTCCGTTATGACCAGTGGAGAAGAATAATCCGGATGAATAAAATAATACAGATATCAGCTTTACTTCTAAGTATCCTTATAATATCATCCTGCGGAGCAGGAAAAAAAACTGTGCAGAATAACCCTGCCGGGCGCACAGAATTAACTGAAAAGGAAAAGCTTGATTTTGCATATTTGTTTTATGACGCCGAGAAAGACAAGCTGCTTGGCAACTTCAGTCTGGCCCAGGAAAAATTCCTGCAGGCATTAAGAATCGACCCGAGGAGCGCCGCTACCCATTTTGAATTAAGCCAGATTTATTTACAATCAGGAAATATTGAAATGGCCGAGATGAGCGGGCGGCAGGCCATCAAATTTGACGAATCCAATAAATGGTACAAGCTTGCACTGGCAGATATTTATGAGCAACTGGGCAAGTACAGCGAAGTAGCTTCGCTTATAGAAGATTTGTTAAAAGAAGACCCGGACAATCTGGATTACCTCTTCGGACTAGGGTCTGCTCAGGCACAGCATGGCGATTTTGGCGCATCTGTAAAAACCTTCGATCGAATAGAAGCGATTACCGGCCTGACAGAAGATCTGGCCTTGCAAAAGAAAAACATGTACATGCAAATGGGTAAAACGGATAAAGCCATAGAGGAAATCCGCAAGCTCATGGAACTAAACCCGGAAGAGGCTGGTTATCATGGTTTTATTGCAGAAATATATGAAGCCACCAATCAACCCGAAAAAGCCCTGGCCGAATACAACGAATTACTGCGCCTCGACCCTGAAAATGCAGGAGCTCACTTCTCACTTGCTGAATTTTACCGTCGTCAGGGTGATAAGGAAAAATCATTCGAAGAATTAAAGAAAGCATTTGAAAATCCGGAAGGTTCCATTGAATTGAAACTTCAGGTGCTTTCTTCCTATTACGATATTACTTCGCAATACCCTTCGCTGAAACCTCAGGCGATTCAGCTTTGTGAAATTCTCATTGAAGCCCATCCGGACGACCCCCGCGGCAGGGCCGTTTACGGTGACTTTCTTCTACGGGATAATAAATTGAAAGAGGCTCTGCAACAGTACAAACTGGTGCTTGAAGCAGACAAATCGAGCTACAATGTCTGGAACCAGGTTCTGAACATCGAAGCTTCCCTCGAAAACTACCAGGAACTTTATGACCTGAGTACAGAAGCCATGGAATTATTTCCATACCAGCCGGGCGTGTTTCTGTTTAATGGAATTGCTGCAATGCAGTTAAAACAATATGACAAAGCTATTGCTGCACTTAAAGACGGAGCCAGTGTAACGATAGGTAATTCAGAGTTAAGCTCTCAGTTTTATGCATCGCTTGGGGACAGCTACCAGTATCTTTCGAAATTCAGCGAAAGTAACGAGGCTTACGAAAAGGCACTTAAGTTTGATGAATCCAATACTTACGTTTTAAACAATTACGCTTATTACCTGTCCCTGCGGGGTGATAACCTGGAACGTGCAAAAGAAATGGCCATGAAATGCAATGAATTACAACCGGGTAATCCATCATTTCTTGATACATACGCCTGGATACTTTTCAAAATGAACGACTTTGACGGAGCGGGAGCATGGATTGACAAAGCCATTAACGCCGGGGGAATCAGCAGCGGAACTATCATGGAACACAAAGGCGATATTTTGTTCAAACAAGGTAAAACATCCGATGCTTTGGATTTTTGGAAAAGGGCAATGGAACTTGGAGATACTTCTGAAAAGCTGAAGGAAAAAGTGAATCAAAAGAAATACATCGATTAAGTGAAGTTGAGAAAAACGGCGGCAGCGCTGTTAACAGTTTTTACTCTGATTGCAATCTTATCGGGCTCTTGTAAATCCAGGCAACGCACTGTAATTCAGCCGCAAGCGGCCGATAGCATTCGCACAGTT
>JAGQVC010000004.1 GCA_020438185.1 Bacteroidota bacterium | reverse complement strand
GCGAAGCCCGATGGAGAATTGCTAATACCGATTCCCTTCAGGAATATACCAATGAGTCGATTGAGCAAATAAAGTTTGAAATCGTGGAAATGCCCACCATGAAGGCACATGAGAAAAACATCCTGCAGATTACACTCAAAACCACGGCTTCGAACCCTTTGTTTTCGGGAATGAAGAAAAAGCGGGTTGGAATCGGTTACCGCCTGGAACACAATGGAAACTCTGAAACAGGAAAGTTTCTTACACCACTCATGTTCGACCTGGTTTCGGAAGTGCGGCAACGCATGATTGTGGTGGGTCCTGACCAGCCGGGCACTTACACCATCATTCCGGGTTGGCAGGTTGCGGCTGGTGACGATGAGCGGTTTTATCCTTTTGGTGAAAAGGTGAGTGTGGAGTTTGAGTGAGGGCTTCTTCTTTTAGCGGATTGGTGCCTGCTTGTATTCATATTCAATCCCTTGCGGGATTGGCTGGGGCTTGGGAGAATTCGCTACGGAAAGGATTTTGGGGTGATGGTGTGAGGCGGAGATTGATTGCAGCCTCCTATTGTTTCACTTCAATTGATAATTACAAATCGATACAGATAAAGTCTAAACCTTTAATTTTTCTGAATTGCTTATCCGCTGAAATTAATGGAATCCCAAATTGAATTGCACTCGCGGCAATTATGGCATCAGGAAGTTTGACTGAATATTCTTTTTTCAATTCAATTGTTATGTTCTTGATTTCAGGGCTTAAATCAATTGAAAAGCAATCCTGAATCAGACGTTTTAATTTCTTTTCGTGATCGGGGCTCAATTTTTTGTAGCTCAATAACTCTATCTCAGAAACTACTGAGATTCCATAGTCATATCCTAAAAAGCCTTTAATCGACTCATTCCCTTCGTGAAGGTAAATAAGAAAGTTTGTATCTGCCAGAAAATCAATCTTCATTCTGTCGAGCGGATTTCTGATATTTTAAGCCATCAAGGTTCCGTTTCAGCTTCCCGAAGTGTTTATCAATATTTCCGGCTTTTTTGGGTTTATTCAGTTTTTTTTTGAGCAATTCCTGCAATTCAGATTGGGAAATACGTTTGAGATCAACAGTCATAATCAAACATTCATGATACATTCAAATTTAAAGCATTATAATTAACTTTTGATGAATTATTCAAACAGAAACGTTTCAACCCCTGCGGGGTTTGTGCCAAATGCCGATTATGCGGTTGAACTAAAAATCTGTGTTTGAGGCTTTTTCCGCCGAAGGCGTGCATCTAATGCCATGCAAATATTGCGAATGAAGTTCCTACCCGGCGGAAGGACTTCCAAACTGTAGGGCTTTCTGATTAGCAAGCCGTCGTTCTCCAGCTCATCAAGTTTTTCAATGCCTTCGAAAAGGGCTTCGCACTGCTGTTCGGGGTTTTTCCAGCTGGTGCTGAAGTTACACATGAGCTTGGTAATGTGCCCGCGCAAAATCAAATCCTCATGATTGAGCAAATGTCCTTTTACAAAAGGAAAGTGCCCGGTTTTAACAGCGGCGTAGTAGTCTTCTACGTGCTTTGGATTTTGCACGTAAGCAGTTCCGCAATCACTTATAGATGAGGCTCCCAAACCAATGAGCAATGATGTTTTACCGGCTGTGTAGCCCATAAAATTACGGTGCAGTTTTCCCTGCTTCGCAGCGATGAGCAGTTCATCACCCGGAAGGGCAAAATGATCCATGCCGACTTCTGAATAGCCTGCATCTTCGAACATGTTGCGCCCCAACTCGTACATTTTACGCTTCAGGTTTGCTTCGGGAAGATCCATTTCGGTGAACTTGCGCTGACCCGGTTTAACCCATGGAACGTGCGCATACGAGTAGAATGCAATTCTATCAGGCCGAAGGCCGATAACCTCATGAATCGTATTTAAAATGCCCGCCTCGGTCTGGAATGGAAGCCCGTAAACCAAATCGTAGTTCACCGAAGTATATCCAATTTCGCGGGCCAGTTCGGTTACATTCCTCACTTCTTCAACCGTTTGAAAGCGGTGAATGGCATCCTGTACCTTCAAATCGAAATCCTGAATTCCGAAGCTTAGTCTTTTGAAACCCAGATCGTACAGAGTTTGAAGATGCTCCCGGCTCGTATTTCCGGGATGCCCCTCAAAACTGAGTCGCGCATCGGCCGTAAGGCTTGCCGATGAAATAATTGAAGTTAGAAGTACATCGAGATTTACCGCGCTAAAGAACGTTGGTGTGCCGCCACCCAGATGAATTTCGGAAATTCTCGGACTTTCGCCAAAAAGGTCAAGATACATGCACCATTCATCAATCAGATGCATGATGTAGGGCATTTCAACCAAATGATTTCGGGTAATTCGTGTGTTGCAGCCACAATAGGTGCAAAGGCTTTCGCAAAATGGAAGGTGAATGTAAAGGCTTATTCCTTCTGTATTGTTCGAAAGGTGGAATGTCTGTTTTGCCCGTGAAATCCAGGAACTTTCGTCGGGCTTTTCCTCGTCCCAGTATGGAACAGTCGGGTAACTGGTGTACCGGGGCCCCGGAACAGTATATTTGTCCTGTAATTTACTGTTCATGGCAGGCAGCTTCGCCTTCGGCGGATGCAGGTTTATGACAGCAATTGTGCTCGGTATTTACCTTTGACGACATTTTGGGACTAACGTATGGTATTCCCAAACCAAGGCCTCTAAGGATGAGCAGAAGTGCCATAGTACCGGCCACAATTGGAATGTATTTTCGAATTTTGGTTCTGAACGAAGCTGAAATTCCGGAGAAAAAGGTGACACTGAACATAGCAGGTAAAGTACCCAACCCGAACACTGCCATGAACAGTGCACCTTTTGTTATATCGCCGGTAGCTGTAGCGCCAGCAAGAGCCATGTAAACAAGTCCACAAGGCAAAAGACCGTTAAGCATACCGGTAACGAACAAGGCGGTATGCGAGCGTTTTCTGAATAATGATGAAAACGCAGATTTTATTTTGTAGGTAAAACCTGCAAAAGGCGCGGTGAAGAACCTTGACAATCCGCTTGCAGGCAAAAACAACCCGATAAGTATTGCAATGCCAAGTACAACAGAGAGCGCCTGTTGGTAGCCGGCTATTACTACGCCCATTCCAAGAACACCGAAGAAAGCACCGAAAAGGCTGTAAGTAAACGCTCTTCCTATATGGTAAAGCAGCAAGCCGCTGATTTTGCCAGGTGTTGAAAGATGGTGAACCGGCAGCGCCAGAGCAATTGGTCCGCACATCCCCACGCAGTGGA
Organism: Bacteroidota bacterium; assembly: GCA_020438185.1. Lineage (GTDB taxonomy): Bacteria > Bacteroidota > Bacteroidia > M30B66 > M30B66 > M30B66. Next base: position 16,416 of record JAGQVC010000004.1, on the reverse strand, counting down.
AACTGCCGAGGATACCCAATGTAATTGCTGCCAGAAGAAATTCCATGACTCAGTTATTTAAAACAAGTACGCCTTCCTGATAATAAGTCTGATCGCGGTTTGACCAATCAATCTGAAGTTTGTATTTGCCGCCGGGCAAACTGCTCACATCAATGGTTTGTTTGCCCAATGAATCAGATAGAATATCGTACTCCGAATCGGCATTTTTATCTGATGGTTTGAACAGAGTTACCTTACCGGCAATTTCCTTCTTATCCATCGAGGGTGGGAAAATCAGTTGCAGACTGTTCCCGGACAGGTTCCAGTCAATTGCCTTTTCAAGTTCACGGGCTCTGTTCAACTTATCAATCTGTTGCTGGTAAACCAGTTCCTCAGCATAGTATTCGGGTGTAACCAAATCAATTTTTTGTTTGAAGGAATACACCACCATGGCAACAATTGCAACTGCAAATGCTGTGTAAAGCAGGGCAATTCCGCTGCCCCAGTTCCATTTTGGCTGAAATTTCATGACTTTATTTATTTAGCCGGAGCCAGGAATGTTGAAGAGTAAGTTTCAAGTACCTGATCGCCTGACATGACTTTGAATTTTAGTTTGTTTTTGCGGCCTTCGAGATCTTTTCGGTGAATAACCACGAAGAAGGTTCCTTCGGCCATTCCGTCCCTTTCGATGTTGAAGCTGTTAGGATGATTTCCAACCTGTTTAATGGTTGCCGGCACATTATCAACCTGCAATAGTACGGGGAGCTCTTCGCGCGACTTGTTTACAATCTTAAAGTTGTACAGATTGGAGATGCTATCCTGTCCAACTTCCTGGAACAACAATCCCGGAGCCCTGAGAATGGTGACTTCCGAAATGCTGCGGTTGCCTATTCCGAAACCAAGGCCAACCATTAATGCCAGAAGCACTGCCGAATAACCAATCATGCGGGTTGTAATCTTTAGTTTCTGACCGATTGCAATCCCATTTTCCGAATCGTATCTTATTAGACCGCGCGGTTTTTTAACCTGATCCATGATACCATCGCAGGCATCGATGCAGGCAGTGCAGTTAACACATTCGAGTTGGGTTCCGTTGCGGATGTCAATTCCGGTTGGGCAAACCCTCACGCACAAACCGCAATCAACGCAGTCGCCCAGGTTTGAATCGTCCTGCCCTTTTTTGTGTTTCCCGCGGGGTTCCCCGCGGACATAATCGTAAGCAACAACGATTGAATTCTTATCGAGGAGTACGCCCTGCAATCGCCCGTAAGGGCAAACAACCAGACAAACCTGCTCTCTGAACCAGCTGTATACGAAGAAGAAGGCACCGGTAAAGAGCATAAGGGCGATGAAACCGCCGGTATGTTTGCTCAATGGCTCGGTTGCAATCTTAATCAGCTCATCCATACTAATGATATAAGCAAGGAAGAAGTTAGCAATGATGAATGAAATCGTGAAGAAAATCAGGTGTTTCGAAGCACGTTTGATGATTTTCTCGCGGTTCCAGGGTGCTGCTTTCAGTTTACGTTGTGCATTGGCATCGCCGTCAATCCAGTATTCAATTTTCCGGAAAACCATTTCCATAAAAATGGTTTGGGGGCAAGCCCAACCGCAGAAAAGCCTTCCGAAAATGGCCGTAAACAATACAATAAACACCATAAAAGTGAGCATGGCCACGGCAAACAGGAATAAATCCTGCGGGAAAAATACGATTCCGAAAATGATGAACTTGCGTTCAACGATATTGAGTAATACCAGTGGATCGCCGTTTACCTTAATGAATGGTATAGTAAAGAAAAGAACGAGGTAAACGATACTTGCAATAGTCCGTTTGTTATAAAAACGGCCTTTGGGTTTTTGTGGGAACAACCAGTTTCTTTTCCCATCACTCGCAATCGTTCCAATGGAATCACGGAAAGATTCATCTCTCTTAAAATCCGGATGTTCTTCGTTTGAATTCATGACTTTAATGTTGCGCCATTGCAGAACTTAATGTATCGTTAGCAACAGCAGATAATGAATCAGTTTGTGCAGCGGCTTCGCCGGAAGTTTCCTCAACCCATTCAGGTCCCTGTGGTTCTTTTGGATTTGCCGGATTGCTTCCCTGAAGACTTAACACGTAGCTGGCTACTTTTTGAATGGCTTCAGGCTTTAGTTGGCTTTGCCAGGCAATCATTCCTTTTGCAGGAACACCATATTTAATTGTTTTAAAAACGTTGCTGATACCACCGCCGTGAAGCCAGAATTTATCGGTTAGGTTTGGTCCAACGCCACCTTCACCTGCTTGTCCGTGACAGGCAGCACAGTTTCCTGTATAGATTTCCTTTCCGGAGGCAAGCATAGCAGCATCTGTTAGCATCGTTACGTTTGTTTCGTCCACATTAGCTGCTGCCTTCTGAAGTTGCTCTTTTTTCATAAGTTCAGCTTCTGCAAGTTGCTCCTGATATTCCTGTGCAGGCAGCGGACTCGTTCTGAACACATGGTAGTTTAACAGATAGAAGAAACCGAAGATGATAGTGAAATAGAAACCGTAAACCCACCAGGGCGGAAGATTGTTATCCAGCTCACGGATTCCATCGTATTCGTGGTCGGTCATCACTTCTGCTTCACGGTCTAGCGGAATAGCATCCGTTAATTGGCGGTCGAGCCATTTCCAGTTAATCCATGGTTTTACTGAATCCGGATCAGGTTCTTGTTGCAATCCAAGTCCAATAAGCAGGTTTTTAACCGACTGAATAATTACAAGAATTACAAGGAACTCAACCAGAATTACCAATCCAAGCAGCACCACAATCCAGGAATCCAGTCCTCCAATTGTTACCGGAGGCATCAGGTTTTCGGCAGAAGCCGGAAGCGAACTTCCTGCTGCAAGCAGAACAAGCACCGCACTCATACCGGATGAAGATTTCTCAGACTCCTCTTTTTTTCTGGCGCTGAGATTTTTCATGGTTGCTGTAAGGCTGTATATCACGAACAACAGCACTATGGCAGTAATTACCATAACCAAAAAAACCGGATTAGTATAAACGGGATTTGGTCCCGGAGCTTCTGTCTGCTGAGCCGACAGTAAAGCCGGTAAGGCTGTGAGAGCTGCCGCAATGCGGAATTTAGCCTTACTCATAGTCGTATAGTTTGATAAGTTTTTCATGACCTGTTTCTTATTAGTCTTCGTTTTGATCGAGTGGAAGATTCTTCATCGCAAGGATTTCATTCTTGTCTGTCAGAAATACGTAAGCAATGAGCAACACGAAGAAGATGAAAAATATCAGCAGCGAGATCATTGGAAAAATTTCAACTCCCGCAATGTCTTTCAGATAATTGATGAATTTCATGGCTAATCGTTATTAAGGTTGAACTTGAGCGGTTTCACCGTCAAAACTTACTTTATGTTCGCCTTTGATATCGATACCAAGACGCTGCAGGTAAGCAATTACAGCAATGATTTCCTTGTTGGCAGGTGTTTCTACACCCGATGATTTGAGGTTAGCCTGAATACTTAGCTCCTGGGCAACCAGATCGCGGTTGGCACGGGCATCGTAGCCTTCGGGATAAGGAACACCCAACGTTTGCATTGCCCTTATTTTGGCAGCAGTTGTTGAAGTATCCAACTCGTCATCAAGCAACCACGGGTACGGTGGCATAATAGATCCAGGCGACATGGAAGTTGGTTCATCCATGTGGTTGTAGTGCCAGCTGTCAGGGTATTTTCCACCTACCCGGTGGAGATCCGGACCAGTACGTTTAGAACCCCACTGGAACGGGTGATCGTAAATGAACTCACCAGCTTTGGAATACTCTCCGTAACGTTCGGTTTCGAACCTGAATGGCCTGATCATCTGGCTGTGACAGGTGTAGCAACCTTCACGTACATATATGTCGCGCCCCTGCAACTCAAGTGGAGTGTATGGCTGCACATTCGTAATCGTTGGAACATTACTCTTAATCAGGAATGTAGGTACCATTTCCACAATACCTCCAATCAGAATCATGATTAGGGAGAAAATCAGCATTTGTGTTGGACGACGCTCAATAACACGGTGCCAGTGTTCGCCAGCTGCTCTTCCTGGTGTATGTCCCGCTGGAAGCGGAGCAGCTTCGGCCGATTCTTCGGCCACAAACTTGCCTGCTGCAGCTGTTTTCCACAAGTTGTAAATCATTACAAAGAAGCCGATCAGGTAAAGTGAACCACCCAGCGAACGCAGTGCGTACATTGGAATAAGCTGAGTTACTGTTTCGAGGAAGTTTGGATACTGAAGGAATCCATCTGAAGTGAAGTCTCTCCACATTTCAAACTGAGTTAATCCTGCCCAGTAAAGTGGAATAGCATAGAACATGATACCCAGTGTGGCAATCCAGAAGTGGAAGTTTGCCAGCTTGCCCGAATAAAGTTTCACTCCGTAGAATCTTGGGAACAACCAGTATAGCATACCAAAGGTTAGCATACCATTCCAGCCCAGTGCACCAACGTGTACGTGTGCAATAATCCAGTCGGTAAAGTGTGCAATCGCGTTCACGTTTTTAAGCGAAAGCATCGGTCCTTCGAATGTTGACATACCGTAAGCGGTAATGGCAACCACCATAAACTTTAGAACCACATCTTCGCGTACCTTATCCCAGGCACCGCGCAGCGTAAGCAATCCGTTAATCATACCACCCCAGGATGGAGCAATAAGCATAAATGAGAATACGGTTCCCAGTGACTGAGCCCAGTCGGGAAGTGCTGTATATAAAAGGTGGTGAGGACCTGCCCAGATGTAAATAAAGATGAGCGCCCAAAAGTGAATAATTGACAGGCGGTATGAATATACCGGACGGTTGGCTGCTTTCGGAACGAAATAGTACATCAATCCGAGGTAAGGTGTTGTAAGGAAGAATGCCACGGCATTGTGTCCGTACCACCATTGCACAAGCGCATCCTGAACACCGGCATACCAGCTGTAGCTTTTCAGGAAGTTAACAGGAAGTTCGAACGAGTTAACCAGGTGCAGAACCGCCACGGTAACGAACGTGGCAATGTAAAACCAGATAGCCACGTAAAGGTGCTGAACGCGGCGTTTCAGAATGGTTCCGAACATGTTCCATCCGAAAATTACCCAGATAACAGTGATGGCAATATCGATTGGCCATTCCAGCTCTGCGTATTCCTTACTGGTTGTGATACCCAGCGGAAGTGTAATTGCTGCCGCAAGAATGATTAGCTGCCAACCCCAGAAATGGATGCGGCTCAGCTTATCGCTGAACATGCGTGCCTTGCAAAGGCGTTGCAGTGAATAATAAACACCGGCAAAAATACCGTTACCCACGAATGCGAAAATCACCGCATTGGTGTGTAATGGCCTTATCCGGCCAAATGTGGTATAGGGCAGACCCAGATTCAGGTTCGGGAACACCAGCTCCAGAGCCGCATACAAGCCTACCAGCATACCAATGAGCCCAAAAACTATCGATGCAATTGCAAAGTCTCTGGGCGTCCGGTTGTCGTATTCAAAACGTTCTACTTCCATGACAGCGTCGTATTAATTTGATTGGTTGGTTTTTTTGATTTCTGTTTTATTGTTTTCGGGCCTGTCGTCGAATAACATGCGAACGGCAGGGGTATAATCGTCGTCGTACTGACCTTTTTTTACAGACCACAGAAAGGCCGCAAGAAACCCTGCAGCCACCGCAATACTGATGAAGATTAAGAGAAAGAGGGCACTCATTTTATTCGGGTTTGTTGGTTTAGCAAAAGTAGATGGGCATAATTCGGGGCTAAATGACGTGCATCAGACCGAAATATGATTTTCATCATGTTTTATGGATTTGAGTTTTCTGACCGATGCCATAATGGTTGAAAGCAAAGTGGCAAAGCTTACAATCGTAATAGAGGCAACCGGCATCAGAATAGCAGCAATTACAGGCTGGAGCTCACCACGCACAGCGAAATACAAGCCCACCACATTATAAATGAGCGAAACCGCAAAGCTCAATCTTATCACCCGGTCCGAATCAACGGCGTATTCAATAAGCTTATCCAATCCGGGCATCAGTCCGCCATCAATAATAGCATCCGAAGCAGGCGAGAAGTTGTTGAGGTTATCCGAAACCGCAATTCCGGCATCGCTTTCCTGCAACGCTCCGGCATCATTGAGGCCGTCTCCAATCATCATCACTTTTTTACCTTCCGCTTTTAGTTGGCCAATAAATTCCAGCTTGTCGGCCGGACTGCATTTAAAATGCATGTTTTCGGCTTTAAACCAGCGGCTCATGCGTTCGCGGTCGCCGTCGTGGTCGCCACTTAGCAAATATAATTCATGTTTGCCGGCCAGCTTGTCAAGCATTTCACCAACACCTTTTCTGAGGCTGTGCCTCATGATGAAGAAACCCTTGAACTCACCGTTCTTACTCACGTAAACCTTGGTTACGTTCATTTCAGAATTGGTCAAAACTCCGGCGAATTCTGCCGAGCCAATCCGATATTCGTTAATGCCGATGCGGGCTTTGATTCCTTTCCCCGGAGTTTCTTCAAAGTCTGATACTTCCTGAACGAAGCGACTTCCAAGTTGCAGCGCAATCTGCCGGCTAAGCGGGTGGTTTGAATGAGCACAAATTGAACCCGTTTCGTCCTGCTCTGTTTCATCCAGCGTTCCTTCGAAACTTGCTTCAAACTCGCTATTACCTGTAAGCGTCCCTGTTTTGTCGAAGACAATCACTTTGGCATTCGCAATCTTTTCAATCGTGAAGGCATTCCTTAGGAAAAAGCCGTAACGACCCATGATTCGCAAAACGTTACCTTGAGTAAATGAGGCCGCAAGCAATAAAATGCAGGGACAGGCAACAATCAGTATTGTTGTAACCACATGCAGAATACGCATGGGTTCGCCGGCCCAATACCAGTATCCCGCCGATAAGGCGGCAATAATAAAAACCGAAATTGTGAACCAAGTATTTATTCTGTTTTCCAGACTGGCTCTGCGTTCTGCCGCATCATCTTTGGCAAATGCAGGTTTATTCCAAAGTGTGGTGAGGTAACTTTGTTTAACCGGTTTTACTATTTCGAGTTCGATGCGTCGACCGGCCTGCTTACCACCTGCGTATATCAGGTCGCCCGATTTTTTCTCAACGGGGTCCGATTCACCGGTAACAAAACTGTAGTCAATAGCGGCCTCCCCGCGAAGCAGAATCGAATCGGCAGGAATAATTTCACCATTGCGTATAATCATGCGCATCCCGCGTTTTAGCGCGGTAACCGGCACGCGTTCTTCGCCTTCGGCGGAAGCCACCGAAACAGCTACCGGGAAATAAGAGCGGTAATCGCGATCGAATGCCAGTGTTTGGTAAGTCTTGTTCTGAAAAGCCCTGCCAATCAGCATAAAAAATACGATTCCCGACATCGAATCGAGGTAACCGGGCCCCGTGTTACTGAAAATCTCGAACACACTTCTGATGAAAGTCATCAGGATTGCCGCAGCCAGCGGAAGATCAATATTGAGCTGCTTTGCCTTAATAGCGCCCCAGGCCGATTTGAAAAAGCCGGAAGCACTGTAAAGCAGCACCGGAAGCGAGAAGCCAAGGTTCAGGTAACTGAAAGTCTGCCTAAGTCCCGGATCGTCGGCCACATCAGCAATCGAGAAATACTCGGGAAAGCTGAACATCATGATGTTTCCGAAGCAGAAGCCTGCAATTCCGATTTTGTACCAGGAAGAGCGATCCGCCTGTTTCTTATTGCCCGATTCGAGATCCTGCATTGAGATGTGCGGTTCGTAACCGATGGAGCTCATCAGGGCTGCTACCTCCGAAAGTTTAACCTTTTCGGGGTTAAAAGCCACAGTGACTTCCCGTTTTGGAAAGTTAACCGATGAATGAAAAATTCCGGGATTGAGTTTTTGAAGGTGCTCCAGCAACCAGATGCATGAGCTGCAATGTATTCCGGGGGCAAACAGGGTTACATGCACATGTTTGCCATCATTAAAATGAATGAGTCCCGCATTTATCTCCGGGTCGTCGAGGTAGGCGTATCTTCCGCCTTCGGCGGGACGGTTAACCGTGTTACCCGAACCGGGCTCGATGGAATAATAGGAGCAGAGGTTGTTTTCGTCAAGTATTTCATACACCAAACGGCATCCATCGCAACAAAAATCCTTATCGTGTGCGTGAATAACAGTATCTCTGCAAATCTCTCCGCAGTGATAACAAACAGTTTCAGATGTTTCTCTGACAGCCCGGGTTGGGTTTGGGGTGTCGTTCATCTACATTATTTTTTACTCATCGTGGCCTTTTCCACCGGTTCCCGTAGCGGCAATTGAAGATTTGTGAAGAATCTCATCCTCTAGTTGCAGTATTTTGGGAAAAAGTATGTTTTGTTCACGAAAAAGTTGGTTGGACACAAGTTCTTCAAATTCATTCAATTCGGCAAATCCCAATTTTAAAATTTCGGTTGAATCGGCCGGAGGCCTGAAATTATTGGACAATTGCCTGACCGAGTGCAGCAATGCTGTTATATGATGGTGTTCCTCGCGGATTCTCCGGATGCTGCTTTCAATCAGACTCACACGCAGGAAGCGCACCGGTTCGCGATAATTACTCACCTCGGCAAGCTTTCTAACAAAGGGAAAAAGACTTCCGGTTTCCAGACTGAATAAAGCATTTATCTGAACCTCGATTTGCTCCAGTAAGCAGGTAATATCCTGAATCAGCGATTTGTATTTAGGATTGGAGCTCCTTGCTGAATGGAAATTCCGGCGCATCAACTTGAGCAAACTTTTGGCTTTGTCGTGGTGACTCAACTCCAGAAAATCAATAAGGTCGCCCTCACCAAGCTGCTGAAAACTGATATGTTCGAAAGTTGCCATTTACAGCCTTAAGACTTTGCACAAAAATGCAAATCAAACCAGGCCTGCGAAATGACTCTTCTCAAGTTCAAACATGACATTTATCATGTTTTGGGTCAACAAAAAAGCGGCTGAGCAAATTTGCTCAGCCGCTTCAGAAATATTTAAGGAACCAATTATTCCTTGATAAATTTCGCAGTCTTCACTCCTTCGGAATCCAGGACGCGAATCAGGTACAAGCCTGTTGTTAGACCTTCAACATTCAGAACGCCTTCGTTAAGTTGCACGCCTGAAACTACTATTCTTCCTGCAGCATCAAATACAGAGCAACTGGCATTTGCATTCAAAGCTGGAACGCGAACAAAATTCTTAGCAGGGTTTGGCATTAAAGTCAATCGTCCGTCAACAGAGGCAATTGAAGTAGAAGTATCAACAGTAACTGTTACCGGTACAAGATCGCTGTAGCAAACAGTTGGCATTCTTGTAATTTGCCAGTCATAGAAATAGAAGAAATACGTATTTCCGTAAGTTGTTCCGGTAATGCTAATTGCACCGTCAACATTATATGGATAAGCAAAGCCGGCCTGTGAGTTATCACGAACCAAACGCGGGCTGTTATTACCGTTCAATGCCTGGTTAACAGTAGCATCACAAAGCAGGTAGTAGTTAGTTCCCGGAGTCAGGTCAAAGTCAAGCTGAAGCTCGTTCATACCATTTACCAAAGTAAATGTTGCTGAATTAATCAGAATATCGTTCGAATCGTAAACATCAATTTTACGGTCGCCTGGAGTATCAGTGTAAACGGTAACAGTGCTCAAAGTAGCGCTTTCGTTCACATCAAAATAAACTGCAGAGTTTGTAGAACCCTGACCGTAAGCACTTCCCGCAGGACTTGCTTCTCCGGCCTGTTCGCTTCCACCGCCAAAGCTCTCCGAAGTCTGAACGTAATAAGTTGTAGTTTCATTCAAAACAGGAGTAGTGAAATCATTGCCTGTTCCTGCTTCCACCATTCCGGAAGCATCTTCATACCAAACAACATTGTTACCTGTTGCACTTAAATCTGCTGTGTTACCTTCTGTAATCATCACGCCTTCGGCGGATGGTGCAGCAGGTGAAATAACTTCAACAACTACAGCATCAGAAGTAAACTCGGCGCAGCTTCCCTGAATAGTCAGTGAATAGCTTCCTGATTCTTCAACCATAATTGATTCAGTTGTTTCTCCATTGCTCCAGGCATAAGCACTTAGGCCTGCCGGACCTGAAATTTCAACCGCACCACCAGCGCAGATTTCTGTTGCACCGGAAACGCTCAATGCAGGAGTTTCGTCAGGCGACTGAACAACCAAAATAGTTTTTGACTGTGCAGCACAACCATTATTGGTATTGATTACTTCAACATTGTATTCGCCTTCGGCAGTAACTTCAATTGAAGATGTTGTTTCGCCGGTTGACCACATGTATTCAAACCCTGCAGGAGCGTTAAGTGTAAGCGAGTTGCCACCGCAAAGTACGAAGTCTCCGTCAGCAGAAATCAGAGCCTCAGGGCTAACACATTCCTGTTCTACTACGGTAAGGAACTGATCAGCGGCAGGAGCCATAATAGTTTGAGAAATTCCTGAAGGCCAAAGTATTCTTAATGAATCGATTTCTGTTGACTCACCCAATCCGAAATGCAGCATGGAAGAGTTAACAGTTCCATAGCTTTCACCTGAACGAACTTCACGGGTTTGAACACCCCAACTTCCGTAAATCCAGGCACGCGCTCCGATTGCGTCGGAATTACTGATTGTACCGCGTAAGTCGAGTGTAAAAAAGTGATTGTTGTTCTGGGTGGTATTCATCCAGATTACATCGGCAGTAGAAGTAGGTGTTGTGTAGATGTTACCATATCCTGCGTAAACATCAATTTTACCATCGTGATTGAGGTCACCGGTCGAGAATGTAAGCATACCGCTGTTGTTAAACACAGCATCACTCAAATCTGTGAAAGTCATATCACCGTTGTTACGGTAAAAACGGTGCTCAGAACCTGAAATAATCAAATCCAGGAAACCATCGTTGTCAAAATCTTCCATCATTGACTCAATCGGAGTCATGTTGGTAATATTAAATCCTGTTGAAGATGTTACGTCAGTATAGTGTCCTGTTCCATCGTTCTCTAAAATCTGACTTACATTATCATGGTTAGTAAGCAGCAAATCGAAATCACCATCATTATCCAGGTCGCCAAAACTTGCTGTCCATGACTGCCAGCCTACATTAATACCATATTCAGCGGCATTTTCAGTGTAGGTGCCGTCTCCGTTGTTCACAAACATCACATTGATACGTCTTCCATCTGCAGGGTCATTCACTCCCTGACGACATTTAGCAATGTAAAGGTCAATATCTCCGTCGTTATCGAAATCTGTCCAAACAGATCCGTAATTACCTGAATCATCAGTTGATGTAACATTAAAATCAACCACATTTTGCGGTGTTAGATTTCCTGCTCCATCATTCACATAAATTGAACTTTCACCGTTGTCATCGCAGGTAAACAAATCAGGCCAGCCATCATTGTTTACATCAATAACTGTCATGTTCTGCAAAAAGAAATTAGATGAAGGTAAGGTGACTAAAGAACCCGGAGTTCCGTCATTATTCATCATCAATACTTTGCATGAGCCATTCCAGCCTCCAACAATATCAACATATCCATTTTTGTCAAAGTCGGCAACAACCATAGCCCAGGCTGAGCTATTAGCCATTTGTGTCATTTGAGTATTCTGGAAAGTCTGCCCTGTTTTCTGAAGCGAAACATAAGGAGTACGACCCTGATCAAGTCTTACGATGTCATCAAGACCATCATTATTCCAGTCAACAATAGTAACCGAGCAACCACTGTTGTTGCTGGCGCCCATTTTTGAAGTCTGGTTTTCAAAAGTTATCTGTGCGTTAAGCGCAGATGTGATTCCCATTCCTGCTATGAGCAGGGAAAAGGCTTTGGTAAAAATTTTCATAAAGATTCTGAATGAAAGTGATGGTTGTTATTTTATACAAAGATGTAAAAAGCAATGATACTCTGATGACTATGGTGAAAAAATTATTATTCGTCCGCTGGCCGGCTTACCATTTAATGATGTTTTCCAGACGTAGACACCAGGCTTCAACCCTTGCTTAATGGTCAGGTTACCTGAACTATCCGAACCGGCAATAAAGCTAACCTTTTTGCCACTTAAATCAAAAAGTGTAATTCCGGCTTTCGCCGGGATGCCGTTAAACGTGATTTGCTGACCGCTGGTAGCCGGGTTAGGATACACCTGAACCTTCTTACCCATTTCGAACCGAACAGACAAGGGGTTCATTAATTCAGAAATGCTATCGCCTGCAATGGTTAAGGGAGCCTTGTCGGCTGCATCGTAAATTGAAAGGAATGTATTTATCTCAGGCGCGTCCAGATCACGCATTTCTCTCAGCCAGGATGGCGGAACAGATTGATAATGAACAAGCGCAACAGCCCTGAATACGCCCGAGTAACCGTTTAGCGGTATTGAGTAATGAATGATATCACGACCGTTTCCTTCAACCCCAGAAATTTTATTAAAATCCGGGTCATCCAGCGCTTCACCTACAATTTGTGTGGTATCGTAAACTTCATGCGTGGTGGTAAAGCCCAGTGGTGGCAGACGGTTATCTTTGAGGTGATAAACCGACCTTTCAAGAATGGTCGTCGGGTCGCCATTTACATCACCCATCGTCATTTCGTATATCTGTACTTCGCTCTCCGAGCGGATATAATCATGATGCGGCTCTCCGTAACCTATATAATCTCTTATTTCACCATCCGAATTCCAGGCACCGGAACTGAAAATAGTATCGTTGTTTTCCGAAATAAGGGTGAACTCAACCCAGGCCCTCCGGGCAGGATACCCGCTTGGGAACTTATGTCCGGCTTTGTTGGTTAGCATCAGTTCGAATAACACAGAATCGCCATCAAACAAAGGCGCCGACAATTCCGCCTCAATCGTGTTATACCGTAACTGACGGGTAATTGCAGCCAGCGAAGAGTCAAAATTCGCATCGCTCACATTAATTCCCAGTTCTTCCTTGTTATCCTTAATCAGCTTTACCATAAAGCTGTTGGCTCCTGCAAATGAGTGCAAATTGAAAGGCGATCGTCCCGGGAGTCCGGTGTACCCAACGGCGATTTTAACCGGGTCCTCAACCTGAGGCATGTGGCAGCGCTGACAGGGAAGCTCCTGTAGCGGATAAGAAGAATTTAGCCACTCATGATAGGTTGCCTGTTCAATAAATGTAGTTCCTGTTGGGTTGCCTTCCAGATCAACTGCGTTTGAAATAAGTGTGTGACAAGGCGAGCAGAATCTTCCTTCACTAACATGGTCACTGTAAGCAGGAATAAACCCAATGTATAGCTGCATGGGGCCAATCATTGGTCCGAAAAAAGGACCATAGGCAATTCGTGATGTATCGTAAGGGATGTCACCGGTAAAACGGTTTCCTAATCGGTCAAATCCGATGGAATGGCAACCCAGGCAACCAACACCCGATAAACCGAGAGAATCCTGATACATGTCCTCGAGTTCGTAATGTCCCTGGTTCCGGTAAAAAGCCGTGTAGTGACCCATCGGCGCGTGACAGGAGGTACATAGGTTCTGTAATTCTGAGGAGTGTCCGGGGTTAACAAGAACCTCCTGCCGCACTTTTGCCCTCCACAGCGGATCATGCGCTGCAAGTCCCATCATGGACGCTTCCCAGTCATCAAACAGATTTATGTCAACTCCATCCAGAGTAACATTAGCAATTCCCATCGGGTCGTGACCGTGGCAACCCTTGCAGCGGAGCGCCGGAAGGAATAAATCGTTCGGGTTGATATCGCGGCTTTGGTGAATCTTGAACAAAGCCTGAAGATGAGCTGAAATTTCGGGAGAAGTTTCCTGCTTTTCGCCACCGCTCATTTTCGCCGCCACAACAACAAACAGGAGCAATAACCCTGTTAAAACTAATTTCCTTTTCACTTTATAAATGTGGTTCAGTTAAAGGCATCAGTCAAACACATTGGCTGCCTTTACAAGTTGATCGTAATTGATAATTGATATTTTTTTGCCGCTCAGGGCAATGAGTTCATCGTTTTTAAATTCGCTCAGCAAGCGGATGGCTGTTTCTGTAGCCGTCCCAACTATGTTGGCAATGTCTTCGCGACTTAAGGAAACACTGATTGTTTTTCCATCCTCTTCGGTGCCATACGTATTCTTTAAGTATAGCAGTGCTTCGGCAACACGCTCCCGAACCGGCTTTTGAGCCAGGTCAATCATACGATGTTCTGCGTTTTTCAAATCCTGCGACAGCAGCTTCATCAATTGCATGGAAAGCGCTCCGTTTGAATCAACCAGGCCTAAAAATGCCTTTTGAGGAATGAAGCAGATTTTACTGTCCTCGAGCACTTCGGCTCCCGAAGCATACTTATCGCCGCTTAACAGGGCACGATAACCTAAAATATCACCTTCGCGGGCAAGCCGAACGATTTGCTCCTTGCCTTCATCTCCAATCCGAAAAATCTTCACTTTCCCTTCCTTCACGCAAAAAAGACCATGCGGGTAAGCTCCCGCATTGAAAACAATCTGACCTTTTTTATAAATCATACAACCCTTCTCACTGTTCAGGACATCAAGCTGATCCTGATGCAGATCACAAAAAACAGATTTACCTCTTGATGCACAATCAGCACAATCTGTTCTTTCCAGCTTCACATTCATAGGATACTTTTAGGTGACACGAAGGTAGAAACATTGATAGTATTATTCAACCGAAAAATTAAAGTCTCAAATTACATTCAATGTGCGCCCGGGGCTAAATTTCCCCGGATAAATTAAATGCCCATTTCTCTTCGGGTATCCAAAACTACCATTATTGATAAAAAAATTATGTTCCTATTCAGATTTTCAAGCCCGCTGCAGGGTGGAATCATTGAATTCCTGAGGATTTGCTTTAAACCTTGAAGTCGGGAGCCAATACGTGTCGAATTTCGGTTCCGATAGGCGAACAGGCTTCCAGATGTTAAATAAAATTCATTTCCGGTTAGCTTAATCCACTGCTTGCAGTGTAAATTCGCAGGCTCAAACCAATCATAATTATGGCATTACGTACGCATACATGCGGAGAACTGAGGGTACAGCACATTGGAAACAAGGTAAAACTTTGCGGATGGGTGAGTCGTTCGCGCGATTTGGGTGGAATGACTTTTATTGATTTACGCGACCGTTTCGGTATTACCCAGCTTGTTTTCAATACCGATGATCAGGCCGAATTATGTGCACGGGCCAGAAAACTGGGACGCGAGTTCGTTATTCAGGCCGAAGGCCTTGTTTCGGAGCGAAGCAATAAAAACATGAATATTCCAACCGGTGAAATCGAAATTATTGTTTCGGAATTAACCGTGCTTAATGCTTCAAAAACGCCTCCCTTTACTATTGAGGACGATACCGACGGAGGCGATGAGTTGCGCATGAAATACCGCTACCTCGATCTGCGCCGCGATGCGGTTCGTAAAAACCTGCAACTACGTCATAATCTGGCAATTTCGGTAAGGAATTACCTGGCAAATCAAGGTTTTCTTGAAGTTGAAACTCCGGTGCTCATTAAATCAACTCCCGAAGGTGCCCGCGATTTCGTAGTGCCTTCCCGAATGAATCCGGGTGAATTTTACGCACTGCCCCAAAGTCCGCAAACGTTTAAACAAATACTTATGGTTGCCGGCTTCGACCGGTATTACCAGATTGTGAAGTGCTTTCGCGATGAGGATTTGCGTGCCGACCGCCAGCCGGAATTTACACAAATTGATTGCGAACTATCCTTTGTTGAGCAGGAAGACATCCTGAATATTTTCGAAGGAATGGTTCGTGCCTTATTCACTGAGGTTAAGCAAATTACATTCGAGGAATTCCCGAGAATGACTTTCGCCGATGCAATGCGCCTTTACGGTAACGATAAGCCGGATATCCGCTTCGGGATGCAGTTTGTTGATTACACCGAAAGCACGAGAAACTGCGGTTTCGTGGTATTCGATCAGGCCGAATGGGTTGCAGGTATTGCTGTTCCCGGCTGCGCCGGATATACACGCAAGCAGGTTGATGAGCTGACAGACTGGGTAAAACGCCCGCAGATTGGAGCCGGCGGGCTTATTTATGTTCGTTACAACGAGGATGGAAGCCTTAAATCGTCGGTAGATAAGTTCTTTAACGAAGATCAGCTTCGTGCTTTCGCCTTGCAGGCGGATGCCAAACCGGGCGATTTAATTTTAATGCTCGCGGGGGCAAGAAACAAAACCCGTAAGGCGCTCAGCGAGCTTCGCCTCGAAATGGGTAACAGGCTGGGCTTGCGGCCCAAAGATACCTTTGCCCCACTTTGGGTTATCGATTTTCCGCTGCTGGAATGGGATGAGGAAAGCAGGCGTTTTCATGCCATGCACCACCCCTTTACTTCACCCAAACCGGAGGATTTGGCATTATTGAGCACAGAACCCGGAAATGTGCGGGCAAACGCCTACGACCTTGTCATTAATGGTGTGGAAATCGGCGGAGGCTCAATCAGAATTCATGACCGCGATTTGCAAAATTCTATGTTTGGT
>JAGQVC010000048.1 GCA_020438185.1 Bacteroidota bacterium | reverse complement strand
AAATACCATGCGCATCCATATCTCGCACTAATTCGGGAATACTTATTTGTTGATTTTTATCCATGTACGATTTTACGATTTTGTAGCCCAGCCACACTCCGATGCGCGCGGGAGAATCTTTTGGAAAGCCTTTCGTAAAAGGCCCATCGTTTATGAACGCTACTTCATTATTAAAATCGTTGGAATAGAATAGTTTCTTATCAATAAAAAAGGACCAGATTTTACCTTCATTATCGTTGCACCAGGCGAGTTGTGACGCCGAATAACCCATGATTGCGTTCAGTTGAAGGTGTGGCAAAAGTGCTTCCGTGAGGTACATAATTTTACCTTCATAAATCATAGCACTAATCAGGTCGTGATCTTTGCTGTTATTTTCAAATGTTGCCGTTAAATACCCTCGGATTGCATCGGCCGAAAGGAATTCCCGGTTCATGCGAATCCTCTTATAGTCGGGCAGGGCAAGCCATTCATAAAAACGGCAGGAATCGCCGAGGTACATGTCAAGTCCGATAGCCAGTGCCGAATCCGAAACAGCAATATTGTAATTAAAGCCCGAAATCATAGCGAAAACCTGAGGGATAATCGTGTCGGGGAACAGCTTTGCAAAGCGGGTAAAAGCAATCGATAAATCCTCTTCTTCCTTTTTCAGATCCGGATATTGACGGTTAGCTTCCTTAAAAATGTTCTTTATATCCGGATCGTTGGCAAAACCAAGCACGTTGTCCCTGAAAAGCGGGAATTGTTTGTTTCCTACATTTATAATCCTGGAAAAATACAGGTCGGGAAAGCTCCCGTAATTCCTGTACATTTCAGTGGTATCCTGAGAAAAACTCTCTTTAGTCAGCGCCTGAATATCCTGGTCGAACCGCTCTATTTTAATTTCCCTTTTAAGCTCGTTTTCTTCCTTTTTAGTATCGGTTCTCAAAGGCGACCCGATCGGGTCCTTTACCTCACCGCCACATGCAATTAAGAATGTTAATAAAATCAGCCAAATACCTCTTCCCGCTACCTGCATGTTTTTGATTCAATTTATCTTTGCTCAACGGTCAAAAGTACAAATTCGTACCGCACAATAAATGGAAAGGAAAATGAAACATACAAGGACTTTTTCAGGACTTACCCCGCTGTTACTGGCTTTCGCCATGATTTGCAGCAACTATTCAAACGCTCAGTCAAAATTTCGTTTCGGATTAAAGGCAGCTCCTCTGGTTAGCTGGGCTAAACCTGATTTTGGAAATATTCCAGCCGACTTTACTGTTGAAAATGGAGGGCTTCGTTTTGGTTTTATGTGGGGTCCTCAGGCAGAAATTGTGCTGTCTGAAACATTTTTGGTTTCTACCGGAATCGACATTAATTATACTTCGTTCAAATTGCAGGGTACGCTTAAAAGCCCGGCTAATGGCGGACTCGTCGAATGGGAGCAACTTTACAAAACAAGATTCATTGAGATCCCGGTATTGTTAAAATTCAGAACAAAAGAAATCGGTTACCTTCGCTATTTCGGCCTTTTCGGAATGGGGGCCGGTTTTCGTTACAATGCAGAAACAGAATTCAAGCGAACCGAATTAAGTGTTACTAATTCTGTAGCCAATAACGAATCCGGAAAATATATTAATTCTTTCAGAGGCTCGTTGCAAATTGGCGCCGGTGTGGAATATTCTCTTTCGGGAAATACCGCATTGGTTGGAAGCCTTATTTTTAACAACGGGCTTACCAATATGCTTAAAAACCAGTTCGAAACAGATCCTCCGGGAGCTTCATTCACCGATCCGTTTAACGTTGTTAACGAAAAGGGAATTACCAATTACATGCAGCTAAATGTTGCTATTCTGTTCTGATTTTGGCTAAATCCGGGAAATTCCGGTAACATGAAGATTGCTCTTGCTCAGATAAACACCCGGATTGGAGATTTTGAGGCAAACCTCAGTAAAATTCTTTCCTGCATTTCCCGCGCTAAATCCGAAGGTGCCGATCTTGTCGTATTCCCGGAACTAATTGTTTGCGGATATCCTCCTTTGGATTTTTTGGAATTTGAAGACTTTGTTAAGCGATCACAAATTGCTGTCAGAAAAATCGCAGATGCCTGTCATGGAATAGCAGCCATTGTTGGCGCTCCAGACGAAAATCCGGTTCCGGAGGGCAAAAACCTCTTTAACGCCGCCTTTTTTCTTCAAAATGGAAGGGTTGAATCGGTTGTTCACAAAACGCTGCTTCCAACCTACGATGTCTTCGATGAATACAGATATTTCGAACCCAACCACAATGTGTTTGAATGCATCACCTGCAAGGGGAAAAAAATAGCCCTAACCATTTGTGAAGACCTCTGGGATATTGAGGAAGATAAAATGTACACGCTTTGGCCAATGGATAAATTGGTTGTGCAAAAGCCTGATTTAATGATAAATATCGCGGCCTCTCCATTTAGCTACGGTCACGATGTGAGCAGAAAACGCGTACTGCACAAAGCGGCTTCAGACTATGGATTGCCCTTGTTTTATGTAAATCATGTCGGAGCTCAAACCGAGTTGATTTTCGACGGCGGCTCTATGGTTTTAAACCGCAACGGCAACATAGTTTGTGAGCTGAACTATTTCGAAGAAGACTTTCGCATTTTCGATCTGGGTCACATAAACACCGCACCTGCGGTGGATTTTAAGCTAGCCTCGGCCTTTCGGCCGGAAGAAGTGAACATCGAAGCCATTCACCGGGCACTTATCCTCGGTGTCAGGGATTATTTTTCAAAGTTGGGCTTCAAAAAAGCCATCCTCGGACTTAGTGGTGGCATTGATTCGGCCGTTGTTTATGCATTAGCTGTTGAAGCGCTCGGAAAAGATAAGGTGCTCGGTGTCTTAATGCCTTCTCAATATTCAAGCGACCACTCCATCAGCGATGCTCTTTTGCTGGCAAAAAATCTTGGGGCGGCAACCGAAACCATTCCAATTCAACCTGCTTTTAAAGAATTAATGCATTCTCTTGAGCATGGTTTTGCCGGCAAGCCGGCAGATGTGACCGAAGAAAATATTCAGGCTAGAATTCGGGGAGTGCTGCTGATGGCTTTGAGTAATAAACACGGTTACATCTTATTGAATACATCAAACAAAAGTGAGGCTGCCGTTGGTTACGGAACCCTTTATGGCGATATGTGTGGTGGTATTTCAGTAATTGGCGACCTGTACAAAACTCATGTTTACTCGCTTGCAAGGCACATCAACAGGGATAAGGAAGTCATCCCCGAAAACATTCTATTAAAAGCCCCCAGCGCGGAATTAAGACCCGATCAGAAAGACAGCGATTCGCTGCCCGAATACGATATTCTCGACGAAATACTTTACCAGTACATTGAGCAGCGCCTGGGACCTGCCGAGATTACCGCAAAAGGGTATGACGCAAAACTGGTTGCCCGGATACTTAAAATGGTCAACACTAACGAGTACAAACGATACCAGACACCGCCGGTTCTGCGTGTTTCACCCAAAGCTTTTGGCCTCGGACGAAGAATGCCAATCGTTGGGCACTACCTCAGTTAATCAGAATTTTACCTGAAGCTGAACCGCCGTTGTTCGGGGGGCTTCCATACTCATTGGTCTTAATGTATATTCCTGGTTACTAAGATTATTTACCACAAACGAAAGCCGCAGCTTTTCGTTTACCTGATAACCAAGTCTGGCATCAATCACCGTTACACCATTCTGATGATCAGCCCTGTATTTCTTCAATCCCGTTTGTGGCTGACCGAGCAACGATAATATCAGCTCATCCATATCCTCAAAAATCTTGTCTATATTCTGCATGTAGCTGTTGTACCTCACACTAACCCCTAAAGACCAGCTACCCCGGGTGAATTCTATGTCTCCTTTGAATAAATGTTGAAACCTGTATTTCAAAATATATCCGCTGGTATCCGAAGACGAACTGGCGTAGGTTAAACTGTCTAATCCGAACTTAACAGGATATTTCAACCCGGGTTGCAAGGCAACCGGCAAGGTGTAAGTATAACCGGCTAACGTTGAAATCTGCGTCTTCCCGATTGAACCTCTTCCTGCCAAGGTTATTTCGGTTCCCTGCACCTGTGTTTTCCCAATATTTAAGGAAGCAAATCCAAACCCGAACAACTGCGCCGGATCAAGAGGTCCGAACAGGCCGAAATTAAACTCAATATTATCCTCAAACTTCTGTTTGAAGTAAGCGGCATCCAGATATCCTTCAAATTTGCCGATTCTGAACCCCTGTTTAATTCCAACTTCTGCATTCCACGATGTTTCGGATTTCAGGTTTTCATTGGGGTAAATCTGAACCGGCCCGACTGCTGTTTTAATAAATTTTTCGGCAATTGTCGGGAAACGGTAACCCTGTCCAAACGAAGCTCTTAAAAAAGTTGCTTTCGTTATTTGCACGTTAGCACCGAATCTGAAAACAGGCTTGCCTTCGCTAACGGTGGTAAACGAATCTGTTTTGCTAATATGCGGACTTGTTATTGAAAAATGTTCATAGCGGGCACCTGTGCTCAGCGTCAGGAATTCAAAAAAGGTCTTATCAACCTGTACATATCCTGCAATATTCTGATTGGTGGATGTGGCTTCACTGGCAAGTGAATCTGCAAGATTTCCCTTATACAATTGAGACCTTCCCAGCGTGTAGGAATGAACAGCTCCCGCTGTTACGTTATATCCACTCTTAAACTTCTTCTGGACCTGATATTCCGAATAAAAAACGTCACTTCGGTTAGCCTGATTATTATCGTTGTTGTTGTTCAAATGAAACCAGCGGTTTCTTAAGTAATGATTCCACCCTTTTTTACCTGTGTAGGTAACAAACGGATCGGCATAGCTCACATCCTGCAGAGTAAGAGTGTTGGAACCCGGATAAGCACGGTACATTCCGCTGTCTGCATTCATCCACAACAACGAAGATGCTGAACGCGAATACATTACATTTCCATTAATGCCATAACTGAGTCCTTCGATTTTTTTACTTCGGTACCTCAGGCCGATATTAAACCGAATTCTGTTTTCGAAATCCCCGCGCTGTTCAGCATAAGGATTAAACGTAGTATCATTCACATTCACGGGCGTTGGCCCCACATAGCCCGCATCATAAAAGGCATTTCCCCCTAAAGTAAGATCCAGGTTCCCAATTTTTCTTGAATGTAGAAAGCTAACATTTGAATAACCGTGATTATTGCTTCCCCAAAATATCGCTTCCTTGTTTCGGGGATTGTTGTATAATCCGCTAAACATGGTAATCTTGGTCAGGGGCTCATCCCGCGGATACGCGGTTCTTACATTAATAACTCCGCTCAGGGCCGCCGAACCATACAGAACCGACGCAGCTCCTTTAATAACCTCAACCTGTTCAATATTTTCAACAGGCATAAACCCCCAACTTGGTCGTCCGGCATCGCCTGATAAAATAGGCAATCCGTCCTGCAGTATCATAACTCTGGAGCCTGCTCCGAACGAATACCCGCTTCCTCCCCTGATTTGCGGTTCGCCGTCAACAATGCTCACTCCCGGCACTTGCTGCAGGGCGTCATCAATCTGAGCCGTGTTCTTGTTTTCAATAATATTAGGACGAAGGACATCCATACTAACGGTCAGCTTCTCAATGTTTTGCTCATACTTTCCGGCCGTAGTAACGAAGGTCTTCATATTCACTACATCGCTTTCCAGAACAATGTTGTATTCAACCTTATCGCCCGGTTTCAGCTCAAAAGTCTTTTCCTGGCTCTTGTATCCAATTTGTTTTGCTACAAGTGTAATTCTGCCTGCCGGCAGAGATATACTGTATTTGCCATCCATATCGGTTACCGTTCCTTTTGATTCATTGCCTTTTACAACGATATATGCCGCTGGAACAGAAACTCCCGTTTTGTCAGAAATTTTTCCGTAAACCTCAGCCCGTTCCACCTGCGCCAGCAAGGTAGAAGAAGTAAAAAAAATAGCCGTTAAGGCTTTCAATAGCTTAGTTCTGAACATAGTGTAACCGCCTCCGGTGTGATGATTAATTTGCAATGTAAAAAATTCGCAAATCGATGCTCGAAGAATCCGAAATTCTATCCCTTATTGCAATTGGACTAATACCGGGAATCGGACCACGAAAAGCCCGAAAAATAATAGAACTCAGCGGATCTGCTTCTGAATTTTTTCGTTCTGCCGAAAAATTAAATTTGGCGGGTGTTCGCACCGAAGAACTTAGGCAAAATCATCTTAAAGCATATCTCCGCAAAGCGGAGGATGAGCTTAAATACAACCAGAGGCACGGAATCACAAGCTTGCATTTTAAACAAAAGGAATTTCCTTTTCGGCTTAAGTCCTGCGAAGATGGCCCCCTCGTCATTTTTACGCGGGGTAACCTCGACCTGAACGCAAGTCGCATTGTCTCAATTGTAGGCACGCGCACTGCAACCGACTACGGTGAGCGGGTTTGCGAAGAACTGGTATCCGAATTAGCCGAACTCAGGTGCGCCCTCGTAAGTGGCCTGGCGCACGGAATTGATAGTTTCGCACACCGTGCAGCTCAAAGCAGGGGAATTCAAAATATCGGCGTGGTCGCACATGGTCTTGATGCGCTTTACCCACCCGGAAACCGGAGCCTGGCCAGATCGATGGAAGAAAATGGCGGAATAGTTACCGATTTTATGATTGCTACACGACCCGACAGAGAAAATTTCCCGAAAAGAAATCGCATAATTGCCGGATTATGTGACGCCACAATTGTTGTAGAGGCTGCTAAAAAAGGCGGGGCGCTAATTACTGCTGAACTGGCACTGAGCTACAACCGCGATGTGTTTGCCGTTCCGGGTCGAATAGGCGATCTAACTTCACAGGGATGTAATATGCTAATCAAAAACAATCGGGCCGCCCTACTTAATTCTGCCTCCGACCTTGCCTGGTATATGGGATGGGAAAAGAAATCCCGAAAACCGGTTCAAGTCAGTCTTTTTGAAACATTATCAGAGTCTGAAACCCGGGTTGTTTCATTAATTAAAAACGGCAAAAATCACCCTGATTTAATTTTGGCAAACTCGGGCTTTTCCTCTTCGGCTATCGCCGGAATTCTACTTGATCTCGAGTTTAAGGGAATCATCAGGGCTATGCCCGGAAAAACCTACATTGTAATTTCCTGATCCTCAAACCGTTCCCTCCAGCCCGGCTCCGGCAATACACAAGCATCGTACTTGCCAAACCAGCGATACCTGTTTCGGGCTATGATGCCATAAAAAAACTGCCGGATGAACTTTGGAATAATCCGAAACAACGACACAATCCTGTAAAATGGCCCCAGATAATGCAGACTTCGTAATACCGCGTCGCTCTCTGTATAATAACGGCCTTCTTCAATCAAAATCACTCCATCTGGCAAAGGCTCCGGTATTCCGGCTTCTTTAATTCGCCTCCTGGCGTAATCCGATTGCAAGGCTGCGTAATGAATGATGCCCTTCTTGTCCCGTCTTATTAAAAACTTTACACTGCTGTTACACAAGTGGCAAACTCCGTCAAAAAGCACTACCGGTGAGTAATCTACATGCTTTGCTCCTGCTCCGCTAACAACTCTTCCCATAATTTCATTTGTGATGCCAGCTCTGCTTTGCCGGATTCATAATCCTTCAATAAGCCCGATGCAAGATCCTTGTCGGAATACAACCCGGGATCTGCCAGTTTGTTCTCTATTTCACTGATTTGTTCTTCAAGAGCGGCAATCTTTTCTTCGCAATTGCGAATGCGGGTTTCCAGCTTACGCAACTCCTTCGAGGGGCGATTCTGCTTCTCCGCTTTTGGTTCAGCTACTTTTTGCTGTTGCACAGCCGGCTGTTCAAGCTTTTGCTCAAGCGATTTCAGGCTTGCCAGTTTTCTGCTCTGCAGGAAATCAAAAATACCGCCCGGATATTCCTTAATTCCTCCATCTTTAAACTCAACAACCTTATTGCACAATCCATCCAGGAAATCCCGGTCATGCGAAACCAGAATCATTGTTCCATTGTACTGCTGCAATGCCGATTTCAAAATGTCCTTCGAACGCATATCCAAATGATTCGTTGGTTCATCCAGAACTAGCAGATTAACCGGTTCCAGTAAAAGTCTCGCTAAGGCAAGACGGCCCTTTTCTCCTCCCGACAAAACAGACACCTTTTTGTCAACATCATCTCCACTGAATAAAAAGGATCCTAGAATGTTCCTTAACTGCAATGTTGTAACATTCCGGGCAACACGTTCCAGCGTTTCAAGAATACTAATTCCGGGAGTTAAAAGCTCAGCCTGGTTTTGAGCAAAATATCCAAGCTGAACATTGTGTCCGTTTATTACTTCACCTTCATAATCAAGCACCCCGGATATTATCTTTGAAAGAGTTGTTTTCCCCTCCCCGTTTCTACCTACAAAAGCAACTTTGTCTCCGCGCTCAACAAGCAAATCAACCTGCTTCAGGATGTTTTTTTCGCCAAAACTTTTTCTCACCTGTTTAAGCTCAAGCACAACCTTTCCGGAGCGCGGTGCATCCGGAAACCGAAAATGGATACTGGCGTTATCTTCAAGCTCAACCTCTATTCGTTCAACTTTATCAAGCTGCTTTATTCTGGACTGCACCTGAACCGCCTTGCTGGCCTTGGCTCT
>JAGQVC010000047.1 GCA_020438185.1 Bacteroidota bacterium | reverse complement strand
AAATGAACCTGGTATAACAAGTATATGTTTCAACTCAGAAGCTTTGAGGTTCTTATAAAATAATTCGCTGCAAGAATTGCTATTCCGTATGATATTATCTGAGCAACCACGAAAAATCCAATCGTAATTACCGGATCATGATAAAGAGTATGGCCGCCAATTAATGCACCAGCATTTAATGCAGCCCTCAAAATGTCCAGCACCAGCATTTTTTTCTGGGCCTTTAATCGTATATAAATGAATGACATAGCCGACGATACAAACCATACCAAAATGTACCAGATCATCATTTTCGCGTATGTCATAAATCCATCCCAGGAATTGCCTAATATGAATGTGAGCCATTTATCGGGGATAAACTGCAAAGCAATGGCGAAGGGCAATCCCGACAGGAATAAACGAATTCCAAATTTCCGGTAAAATGCCATCAGAACAGCTCTGCTTTCAATTTCTGAAATTCTTTTGTAGAAAACCTGTGAAAATGAACCGGAAATTATTCCCGCCGGAACGGCGAGATACGCATATGCGGCGCCAATAATACCAATTACATGATTGGGATAAAATTGCACCGGAATTAATATGTGAAGATTATTGGAAAATGTACCAACTACCGCGCTCGGGGTAGAAAACAACATGTATTCCTTATAGCGAAGACCTATTTCACGAAGCTTTTTAAAATTAAATTCGGCTTTAAGCTTTCCTTTTGTTTCGGGTCTTACTTTAAATACCAGCCAGACAAAACTTAGCAGCTGTCCGATTGTTCTTCCGGCGATTAAGCCGAATTGATTTAACTTAAGAAAACCCGAAATTATTTTGGCACTTTCGCCGCTAGAAGACTGGACTATTTTAGCTATTCCGATCGATTTAAATTGCTTTGCATAATTGAGCCAGTAATTCAGGATTTGAGTTCCGGCAAACCCAATTACTGAAAGCGCCAGCAGGAAAGTGTACCAGTACGATTCCGGCAATCCCTGCCAGGTATTAAAAAGTGAACCCGGAATTAAACCAAGTACACTAATTAAAGCTGCAATAATTAAAGTTATACTCATGGCCAGAGCCAAAAGCCTCAACCTGTCTGATTCCGCTTTCGCAATTACAATTGCGAATTCATATTTAAATGATGCTACTGCAATCCAAACAGAGGCAACAGAAACAAAGGTTGAATAAATTCCAAACTCGGTGGGTGTGAAGAACCAGCGCTGAAGCACCGGCATCGACAAAAAGGGCAATACCTGAGCAATGGCAGTAGTAAAAGAAAGACCTATGACATGACGGGAAAATTCACTTTTCAATGGATTTGAAAACATCATAGGCTTTCACGCTTTACCTGGCAATGCTCACTGCTCTGGTTTCCCTGATCACGGTAACTTTTACCTGACCGGGGTAAGTCATTTCATTCTGGATTTTTTGAGAAATATTGAAGGAAAGCATTTCAGCATCCTTATCAGTCACTTTTTCACTTTCCACAATTACACGGAGTTCGCGACCTGCCTGAATTGCAAACGTGTTTGAAACGCCCGGGTAGGAGAGAGCAAGCTGTTCCATATCCTTGAGGCGTTTGATGTACGATTCAACAATTTCGCGTCTTGCACCCGGACGGGCACCTGAAATTGCATCACAAACCTGAATAATTGGTGAAATCAGACTGGTCATTTCAATTTCATCGTGGTGGGCACCGATAGCGTTGCACACTTCCGGTTTTTCCTTGAATTTCTCGGCCAGCTTCATACCCAAAATCGCGTGTGGTAATTCCGGCTCATCATCAGGTACTTTACCTATATCATGCAGCAAACCGGCACGTTTTGCAAGTTTTACATTCAGGCCCAGTTCAGCTGCCATAATTGCACACAGGTTAGCAACCTCACGCGAGTGCTGGAGCAGGTTTTGCCCGTATGATGAGCGATACTTCATGCGTCCAACCATTCGGGTTAGCTCCGGATGAAGTCCGTGGATTCCCAGGTCGATGCATGTTCTTTTTCCGGTTTCCACAATTTCTTCCTCAATCTGGCGGCGCGTTTTGGCAACCACTTCTTCAATCCGGGCTGGGTGAATCCGGCCATCAGTAACAAGCTGGTGAAGGGCCAGGCGCGCTATTTCCCTGCGAACAGGGTCAAAGCAACTCAGAATAATTGCTTCGGGGGTGTCGTCAACAATAATTTCTACCCCCGTTGCCGCTTCAATTGCGCGAATATTCCGGCCTTCACGGCCGATAATTCTTCCTTTTACTTCGTCGTTTTCAATATTGAATACTGAAACCGAATTTTCGACCGCATGTTCAGTTGCAACACGCTGAATGGTTTGAACCACAATACGTTTCGCTTCCTTGCTGGCTGTCAGTCTTGCTTCCTCCATAATATCCTTGATATGTGCGGAGGCTTCTGTACGGGCTTCTTCCTTTAACGCGTCAACCAGCTGGTTTCTGGCCTCATCGGCCGACAGGCCTGCTATTGACTCAAGCTTTTCAACCTGAACACGATGCTGGCGGTCAAGTTCTTCCTGTTTTGTACTTACCAGTTCGACCTGTTTTTGCAGGTGTTCTCGTTGTTTATCGAGTTCGCTTTGTTTGCGTTTCGTTTCTTCAAGCTTTTGTCCAAGGCTGCTTTCTTTCTGTTTGATGCGATTTTCGGCTTGACCTATTTCATTGTTTCTCTGCGAAATAGCCTTTTCATGTTCTGCTTTTAACTGAAGAAATTTTTCTTTAGCCTGCAGCATTTTGTCCTTCTTAATCACTTCAGCCTCGGCTTCGGCATCTTTAACCAGCTGGGCGCTCTTCTTTTCGATGTTCTTTCGAATTGCGGTCGTGGCCAGCACATATCCTCCGCCGACTCCGGCAATCAGGGCAACGACTGCATAAATTATAAGGTCCATGTAATTTTAAATTAACACAAACCGCAGGTTAAACGGGAAACTGAAAAAGGTCAGGGGCTTGAAAATGTGTCCATCTGATGCTCAAGCTGAGTGAGTTTCTCAGCCAGGTCAAGGCTTTCCTGCCGGTTATCACGCTCACCCTTAATAAGCGTTGTGCTAACCTGCAAAGCAGCCATGGCAATCAAATCCTGCAAATCCTTCACATCGTATTGCTTTTCCAGCCGGCCAAGTGCTTCGTTCAGCCGATCTGCAGCTTCACGCGCAATCTCAGCTTCCGACTCGTTGAGCCGAAGCGGATACTTACGGTTGGCAATCTGCAATTCTATCGTGATGCTTTGCATCGTTCATTTTCATTTATTCAGTAATGCCAGACAAGAATCTATGTCCTTTATTACTTCATTAATCTTGCTTTTCATTGCCGACCTCTCGGCCGGATTTCCGTCACCGGAAATTGAGTGAGCAAGTTGTAAAGCCTTCTTTCCCTCCTCAAGCTGCCTGATTTGCTCCTGCTGTTTGTGGATGGTTGTTTTTAATTGTTCATTATCGCTCCGCAGATGTTTCAGCTCGTCCTGAAGTGCGACGTGCAAATGTATCATTTTTTTCATCTTGGCTTCAAGCCGTTCCGCCTGCTGAGACAAATTCATCAACGTTAAAATGTTGGTTATTGGGTTTAAAAGTATTTATTTTCTTTCCAGTCATGCAAGTAAGCTTGTAATAATTTCACTCCGGCTTTGTTTTAAGTTCAGTTATGCGTGTATTTCAGGTTATTTTGGCTTTGTTAGTATTTCAATTCTGCCGCGCTCAGGTTGCAGACGAAGAATTTGGTCCGCCCATGAAGATTCCGCTGTTAATCACAGCCGGATTTGGGGAAATAAGACCAAACCATTTTCACTCAGGACTTGATTTTTCAACCCAGGGCAAATCGCAGGAAGTAATTGCCGCATTTGAAGGCTGCGTTAGTCGGATAAAGGTTTCTCTTTCAGGTTACGGACGAGCTCTTTATCTGGATCACCCAAATGGATACACCACCGTGTACGGTCACCTGAGCTCCTTCAATCCGGAAATCGAAACGTACATCATTCAGATGCAGGCGCAGGCACTTGATTACGAAATTGATGTATTGGTTGATTCGGGGAGATTCTGCTTTAAAAAAGGCGATGTAATTGCCATGTCAGGTAATTCCGGCTCCTCAACAGCTCCGCATCTTCATTTCGAAATCCGCGATAAAGTCGTTGAGAATGTCTTCAATCCCTTGTTCTTTGGCTATGGTCGCGATAAAGCCGCTCCTGAAGCATTTTCAGTGTTGCTTTTTCCGGAAGAACATAGCGGCACGGTAAACGGGAGCGCGAATATGCTCAGACTGCCTTTGCTGAAATCCAAATCAGGGAAGCGCTATTTATCATCCAAAACGCCGGTTCCAATTGTGTCCGGTATGGTTGCCTTTGGCCTCGAAGGTGGCGATGTGATTGGTAAACCGGGCAATTATTCGGGGATTTACCAGCTAAAGGTGTTCGTTAACGAGGCTGAAATTTTCAGATCCAGAATGGATGAGTTTTCATTTGATGAATCCAGGGCTGTAAACGCTTACATTGATTACAAATCGAAGAAACGCTACAATAAGAAATACCAGAAATGCTTTGTTCCGCAGAATCCGCTAATCGGCATTTATAAATCGTCGGCAAACCGGGGTTTTTACAACTTTAACCGGGATACGCTTTACCAGATCAGGCTCGAGCTCAGCGATTTTGCAGGTAATACAACTTCGCAATCCTTTCAGGTTAAAGGGCGTTCCGGCTCCGGTTTTTATAAATATTCTCCTCCGGAGGAAAATTACTCACGCATCCCGCCGACAGGCGGAACTATAAAAAAAGCAGGCTTTAAAGCGGTAATTGGTGCGCGCTGCCTGTATGATACAAGCGACGTAAAAATAATTGTACACCCGCAACCCGGAAAATATGCGCCGTTGGTGGAACTCGGAAGCATTTACATCCCGCTGCACAGCGGAATAAAACTGGCATTTACACCCGAACTGAAGCAAACCGAACTGAGAGAAAAACTCTGCATTGCCCAAAAGTCAGGTAATTCATGGAATGTACTTTCATCGACCTGGCATAATGATGAATTGCAGGCTTCTACCAAAACTTTTGGCGATTTTACGGTTCTCATCGACACGCTTCCCCCTGTAATCAGGCAAATTCCAGTCAAAAAGCGGCATCCCCAAACCCGTAAATACTATGTGCTTTCGAATGAAGAGGCCGGAGAAATTAAAGTGAAGATTACTGATCCGGTCAGCGAAAATGCTTCCTGGCAGGCTTATCTGGATGAGCAATTCCTCATCCCTCAACCGGCGGGAAAAGATACATGGGTGTACAAACTGCCTGTACAGTTGAATTCCGGTAAACATAGTTTTACAATTCAGGCTCGCGATGAGTACAATAATGAAAGCTCTTTTTCGCTAGAACTCAATATACCCTGAAGCAATCAGATTAGCCTTGTTTTTAACTATTTTTGCCAACCCTATGAGTACCCGTTTCCTGTTGATTCTGAATGTTTTGTTACTGTTAATGAGTAACTCCGGTAATGTTTTCGGGCAAGTCCCCGCCAATTTTACCGACGAAAAGGGTCTTAAACAGGGTTTCTGGCGTAAAACCTTTCCCGATGGAACTACTCGTTATGAGGGAAGTTTTAAAGATGACAATCCTGACGGCGTGTTCAGGTATTACGAGGAAACAGGTACGCTAAAAATGGTTTGTTTTTATCATGAAAAGGGAAACCGCTCGCATTGTAAGGGATTTGACCCGAAGGGAAATCTGATTTCGGACGGAAATTACATTGGAAAACAGAAGGATTCGGTTTGGACGTATTACAGCGAAACCCATGAAGTATTAGCCCGGGAAACGTATCTCAACGGAATAAAAACGGCAACCTGGTACGTGTACTATCCTGATGGTCAGGTTTCTGAAGAAATGACATACATTAATGATGTACGACAGGGTGTGTGGAAACAGTATTTTGAAGATGGTTCGGTGAGACTCGCAGCTTATTACAAGGATGGAAAACTGGAAGGAAAAATGACTTATTATTTTCCGAACGGTAAGCCCAAATTAATGGGGAATTATGTGGATGACCAGCGACAGGGAACCTGGTATCATTTTGAGGAATCGGGCAACATTAAAGACACTGAAGTGTTTAAAAACGGGGTTCCCGAAAAAGTCAGGCTTATTAATACAGAAAAGCTTGATGTTAACGAAGAAGAATTTTTAAATACGCCTCCGGCGCGATAAATCCGGAAAAGCAAATAAAGTATGAGTAAAAACGGCAGGGTGCTGGTGGCTATGAGCGGAGGTGTTGACAGCTCTGTTGCGGCCATGATGCTCCATGATCAGGGATATGAAGTGATTGGCATTACCATGAAAACATGGGATTATGCCACCAGTGGCGGATCGGGTAAGGAAACCGGCTGCTGCAGTCTGGATTCAATAAACGACGCCAGAGCACTTGCAGTGCGATATGGATTTCCACATTATATTCTCGACATTCGGGATGAGTTCGGCTCATTTATTATTAACAACTTCGTTGGAGAATACATTGCCGGGCGCACGCCCAATCCTTGCGTATTATGTAATACCCATATTAAATGGGAAGCATTGCTAAAACGAGCGAATATGCTCGATTGTGAATTCATTGCAACGGGGCACTATGCGCAACACCGGCTTCAGGAAAACGGCCGCTATGTAATTTCGAGGGGACTCGATTTAAATAAAGATCAATCTTACGTTTTATGGGGCCTTTCTCAGGAAAGTCTTGCCCGTACACGTTTTCCGCTTGGCGGATTTACTAAAACGCGGATTCGCGAAATGGCCGCTGAAAATGGTTTTGTGGATTTGGCAAATAAAAGTGAGAGTTACGAAATCTGTTTTGTTCCGGACAACGATTACCGCGCATTCCTTAAAAGACAGGTTCCCGGACTTGAAGAAAAGGTTGAAGGCGGTGATTTTGTTCTTAGCGACGGATCGGTTGTGGGAAAACATCGCGGATACCCGTTTTATACTATTGGTCAGCGCAAAGGACTTGAGATTGCATTGGGAAAGCCCATGTTTGTTATCGATATAAAACCCGATACTAACACGGTGGTGATAGGAAATAAAGAAGAGCTTGTTAAAAACACCATGCAGGTGCGCGATGTAAACCTCATGAAATATGCAGAACTTCCCGAAGATTTTCGTGCGCTTACCAAAATTCGTTACAAGCATGATGGCACCGAAAGTATAATTAACCTGCGAAGCGATGGAATTGCAGAGGTTGATTTTCTTGAAAGTGTTTCCGGCATTGCGCCGGGACAATCGGCTGTTTTCTACGAAGGTAACGATCTGGTTGGCGGCGGATTTATTAAAAAACCGGAATAAATCATGCGTAAAAACATCTACCTCATCCTCATCGCTTTAATTTCATTTATGTCGGCTTGTAAAAAAGATTCGGTAATTCCTCCCGATCCGTTTTACTATGATTATTTCCCGACAAAGGTTGGTTCTTTTATCACTTACAATTGTGATTCAATCGTATATGATGATTTCAACAATACCGTTGACACGTTCCGTTTTCAGATAAAAGAATTGTATCAGTCCGAATTTACCGATAATTCAGGTCGTCGCGCCATTCGTATTGAGCGTTACAAGAAATGGTCCGATACCACATCCTGGTTTTTGAAAGATGTGTGGTACACGGTTACAGACGATAAACAGGCTGAGAAAATAGAAGAAGATGTGCGTTATATTAAATTGGTTTTTCCTGTTAAAGCAGGTAAAATATGGAATTCAAATGCACTCAATATAATGGATGAAAGGGAAACCGAGTATTTGAATGTGCATCAATCTTATTCTATAGGTGCGCTTAGTTTTGATTCAACTTTAACCACAGAAAACACCGATCCTGAAAATCTCGTTGACGAATATAGAAATACCGAAATTTATGCGAAAGGCGTTGGGTTGATTTACAAGAAACTTGTGGATGTTGAGTTTGTAGTGCCCACTCCTGAAATTCAGAGTGGATTTATTTTCACGATGAATGCTGTGGAAATTGGTGTTGAATAGACTTTTATAAAATGAAGAATTTATTTTTTTTCCTTCTGCTTTCAGCAGGATTTACACAGGCTCAAAATGCTGCTCCGGGTAAATACTGGGTGCAGTTTACCGATAAAAACAACAGTAGTTTTGATATAAGCCGTCCTTCGGAATTTCTTTCTGAAAAAGCCATTGAGCGGAGGAATAAAATGAATATTCCTATTGTAGAGAATGATATTCCGGTTAATGAAAATTATGTGCAGGAAATTGCGCATTTGGGTGCTCGTGTTTTAAACCGCAGTAAATGGTTTAATGCAGTTACTATTGAAGCCGATTCTGCTATATTCGTACAAATTCAATCATTACCATTTGTTAGTTCCTGGATTCGTGTTGCACGCCTCAAGGAAAAAACAACAGCCGAGCAATTCATGTCGGACCTAATGAAGATGTACGAACAATTGCAGTCAAAACAAACAGCTATTGAGCCGGTTCCGGGGGCTGATCCTGTTTATGGCGAGGGCGACAGACAAATTAAAATGCTCAACGGGCACAAGCTACATCAATTGGGATATCGCGGTGAGGGAATGACCATTGCCGTGTTGGATGCAGGTTTTTACAAAGTGAATGAATTTGTATTTTTCGATAGCCTGCGCACGCAGGGAAGAATCCTGGGTACCCGTGATTTCGTCGAAGGTGGCGAGTCCGTTTACGAAGACAATACGCATGGATTATCAGTATTATCAACCATGGCAGCCAATTACCCGGGGATTT
>JAGQVC010000046.1 GCA_020438185.1 Bacteroidota bacterium | reverse complement strand
AAAAACCCGCTCAGAAGAGTCTGAACGGGTTTTCTGCTTAACTAAATTATTTACTTCACAAGATCAAAACGATCCAGATTCATCACTTTATTCCATGCTGCAGCAAAGTCATTCACAAACTTTTGCTTCGCATCGTTACTTGCATATACTTCGGCCAATGCACGCAATTCGGAGTTCGACCCAAAAATCAGATCTGCCCTTGAAGCTTGGTATTTAGAGGCTCCTGTTTTCCGATCTTTGCCTTCAAACATTTCATTGGAATCATCACTGGCGCTCCAAACCGTGTTCATATCAAGAAGATTTACAAAGAAATCATTGCTGAGTGCATTTTTATTGTCCGTAAAAATTCCGGTGGAGCTGTTATCGTAATTAGCACCAAGACTTCGCATACCTCCCACAAGTACCGTCATTTCAGGCGCTGTAAGAGTTAAAAGCTGTGCCTTATCTACAAGCAATTCCTCAGTTGATACTGAATATTTTTTCTTCTGGTAATTTCTAAATCCATCCGACATAGGCTCGAGAAATGCAAAAGAATTGACATCTGTTTCTTCCTGGTTTGCATCAGTGCGCCCGGGAGTAAATGGTATGTT
Source organism: Bacteroidota bacterium (assembly GCA_020438185.1). Classification (GTDB taxonomy): domain Bacteria; phylum Bacteroidota; class Bacteroidia; order M30B66; family M30B66; genus M30B66. The sequence goes on along the minus strand of JAGQVC010000046.1, from coordinate 8,153 downwards.
CAGAGTTACACCTGCATTTAATGCAGCTTTTTCGACTGCAGCATTCCCTCCAAGCACAATTAAATCGGCGATTGAGATTTTCTTACCGCCTGTTGCACTTGAATTAAATTCCTTTTGAATTTTTTCCAGAGCTGCAAGTACTTTTTGAAGCTGTACCGGATTATTTGCTTCCCAGTCTTTTTGCGGAGCAAGTCTGATGCGGGCTCCGTTTGCTCCACCGCGTCTGTCAGAATACCTGAAAGTTGAAGCTGATGCCCATGCTGTGCTCACCAATTCCTGAATACTTAATCCCGAATTAAGAATTTTCTCTTTTAACATTTTTATATCCGAAGCATCCGCTAACGCGTGATTAACAGCAGGAACAGGATCCTGCCAAATTAAATCCTCTTTGGGAATTTCTGGCCCCAAATAAGTAGATTTCGGCCCCATGTCTCTGTGTGTTAGCTTAAACCAGGCTTTTGCAAATGCCTTTTCAAATTCTTCAGGTTTTTCCAAGAATCTTCTTGAGATTTTCTCATAAACAGGATCAAATCTTAAAGACAAATCGGTTGTTAGCATGGTTGGACGATGCTTTTTGGAAGCATCAAACGCGTCAGGAACATCTTCATCAGAGTCTTTGGCAACCCATTGCTGAGCGCCTGCCGGACTTTTGGTTAACTCCCATTCATATGCAAACAAATTGGTAAAAAATCCATGTCCCCATTTGGCAGGAGTAGAAGTCCAGGTTACTTCAAGGCCGGATGAGATTGCATCTTTTCCTTTACCCGATGCATAAGCACTTTCCCAGCCTAAACCTTGCTTTTCGATTCCTGCAGCTTCGGGTTCTGGTCCAACCAATGCTGCGTTTCCTGCACCATGTGTTTTACCGAATGTATGCCCTCCGGCAATAAGAGCAACGGTTTCTTCATCATTCATGCCCATGCGTGCAAATGTTTCGCGAATATCTTTCGCTGCAAGCAGCGGATCAGGATTGCCGTTCGGTCCTTCAGGATTAACGTAAATTAAGCCCATCTGCACCGCTGCAAGTGGATTTTCCAATTTGCGACCTTCAGCATATCTTTCGTCATCCAGCCATTTGGTTTCTTTACCCCAGTAAACACTTTCATCAGGTTGCCAAACGTCCTCTCGCCCTCCGGCAAAACCAAATGTTTCGAAACCCATACTTTCCAAAGCAACATTCCCTGTCAAAATCATTAAATCTGCCCAGGATATTTTGTTGCCATACTTTTGTTTAATTGGCCAAAGTAATCTTCTGGCCTTATCAAGATTCACGTTATCAGGCCAGCTATTCTGAGGTGCAAAACGTTGCATTCCGGCGCGGGTGCCGCCTCTTCCGTCGCCTGTGCGGTATGTACCTGCGCTATGCCAGGCCATTCGAATAAACAGCGGACCATAATTGCCAAAATCAGCCGGCCACCAATCTTGAGATTGTGTCAGAACCGCCTTGATATCCTTTTTCAAACCCTCATAATCCAAGCTATTGAATGCTGCCCGGTAATTGAAATCCTTTCCCATCGGATTGGTTAATTCAGAGTGTTGCCTTAATACACTCAAGTCAAGTCGGTTAGGCCACCAATCCGAATTTTTTGTGCCTTTACCCATCAGTGCCGGATCATCGGTTATTTCGTCACTGGCAGGAGCAGTTGCTCCGGCATGAAAAGGGCATTGCCCTCCTGAACCAACAGCATCTGCCGGCTGAGCAAGCAAACTGCCGGCAGGAAATAATGCCGCTGATAAAAAAAGTTGTCTCATTGTTTTCATGTTTCTGGATTTAATTAAGCAGTTCAAAATTACCTACTTCTTCCTATACAATAAATCTATTGTTTCTATATATCAATAGTCAGTATCTATAAACTGCTCTAATAAGGCTTTGCAGAGCATAATTGTGTAGATTTGGAAAATGAAAGTTCTCCTTTGTTCATTACTCTGCTTTTTTTCAGCCTTAGCCGGCTTTTCTCAGCTACCGGAATTTGGTCCTGCATTTCTGCAGGATGAAGTAGCTTCAGTTTATATTACAATTGATGAAGACACGTTGAATGCGTTGCTTTCTCCCGAAAATTGGGGCAACGACAGGGAGTTTCCGGCGCAATTCAATTATTCAAGCAATAATTTGAATGATAGTGTAAGCAGTATTGGGTTCAGGCTCAGAGGAAATACCAGTCTTGGGGCTGCAAAAAAATCATTTAAAATATCATTTAACACGTACGAAGAAGGTCAGAAGTGGCAGGGACTTGAAAAAATGAATTTAAACGGGAGTCACAACGATCCTTCCATGATTCGTGCAGCTTTATGCTGGAATGCGATCAGAAGAGCCGGTTTGCCGGGGAGCAGGGTTTCATTTGTGAGGCTTTATATTAATGACGAATACAAAGGATTATATTCCAACATTGAGCATATTGATGAAGAATTTGCGGACAAATATTTCCCCGGGTCGCAATACAACACATTATTTAAATGCCTCTATCCTGCTCCACTCGATTTTATAAGCAACAATCCTGATGATTATAATTTTATCCAGTTTGACCGCAGACCATACGACCAAAAAACGAACGATTATACATCAGATTACAGAGAATTAGCTCATTTTATTGATGTTTTAAATAATACACCTGAGGCTGATTTTAAATGTGAAATTGAGCGGATTTTTAATGTGAATAATTTTCTAAAATATTCGGCAATTGATGCATTAACAGGAAACTGGGACGGATATGGATTTAATAAAAACAATTTTTATTTGCAGGTTAATTACCGTACCGGTCAAATTGAATTTATTCCTTATGATTTGGATAACACTTTAGGAATAGACTGGATCGGAATAGATTGGTCATTGCGAGACGTGCTGAGCTGGTGGAACGAAAATGAAGGTCGTCCTTTAATTGAAAAATTAATCGAGGTACCTGAATTTGAAGCGCGCTACAAACATTATATTTCAGAATATGCACAAGGCATCCTGCATGCAGACACACTCAGAGAGATTGCCGAAAATATGATGGGATTAATTTACGATGCCGCTGCGGAAGATGAATACCGTACTCAGGATTACGGATTCACAATTGAAGATTTTGAAAACTCACTGGATTCGGCCTGGGGACAGCAGGTAGCATTTGGAATAATTCAATATCAAAGTTTAAGAAATGAAAGTGCTTTGATGCAAATCGGACAAACTTTTGAACAGGAAATGATGATTGAAGGAGGTTTTTTCGATCCGATTGCAGGTATAGCCCAGGCGCACGTTTCTGTTTCCAATAACGAATATCTGGAACTAAGAATTTCGGAAAATGCTGATTTATCGGGTAATTTTATTCAAATTGAAATGCTTGATAATGGGGTGTTCCCGGATGAAGTAGCAGGAGATTTAATATATAGTGCTCTTACGCCTGCGGCGGATGAAATTGAAAGTAACCTGTTGCATTATCGATTTATTGCATCAACCAAAGGAACTGTCCACCAATGGCCTTGTGGTTCACGAAAAGTCTACCGGGATACCGCGAACATTAATTTCATAAATGAAATAATGAGTAAAAACACGTCACAAATTTCCGATCCGGAAGGTAATTTCAGTGACTGGATCGAATTGTACAATCCTTATTTCGTTCCATGGGAAACAGATGGCTACTTCTTAACGGATAGTCCTGACCGACCTAATAAATGGCCACTTCCTGCTCTAAGTATTTCCGGAGGAAACCTTCAGTTAATTTGGGCAAACTCAATGGAAGAACTTGCCCGTACTTATTGCAATTTTAATATTTCGGCGGGCGGTGAATGGATTGGCCTGTATGAGAAAGATGACGACCACTATCGTTTAATCCAATATTTAAATGTGCCTGAATTAAATGATAACGAAAGTTTTGGCCAAACCACTGATGGTAGCGGAACCTGGGTTGTTTTTCCGAACAGCGCCGCTTCACCCGGTTCTCCAAATGGAAGTGCATCCATTACTCAAACCTCAGAAAAGCAGTTTACAATTTACCCTAATCCTACCAGCGAAATGCTGCATTTTAGTGAATTTTGCAGCACCATACAGGTATTTGATTCAAGAGGAAGGTTGGTTGTTCATTCAAAAAACACGAATCAGGTTAACTTAAGCCATCTTGAAAGCGGGATGTACTTTGTAAAAGCAGAAAACCAAACCAAAAGATTTATAATTACAAAATAGAATCAGCCAATCGAATTTCATTGATTGAATAGAATTCTATTTTCATCGAAAAATAATTTCCTTTATTGCTTCAAATCCGGCTTCTTCATTTAGATTTTTAATGATAGATTTTTTGCCGAAATGCAATTCGTTTCTAAGTACAGGCGAATCTAGCTGAACATAGAGAATTCCCTCCCGAATATTTAAATTCTGCGTCCTTTTGGCGACCATTGGTCCCATAATTTCTTTCCAGGACTGAAGTAGTTTGAATTCCTTATACTGATTGTTAAGACCGTATTGATGCAGAAACAAATCAATTACTTCTGAAACAGGATTCTCGTTTGACTTACGCTTTTTCATTTCTTCTTTCAAAGATAAGCAGCATTCGAACCTCTGAGATTAAAATTTATAAACAAGCAATTATTCCGCTTTGAAAAAGATTGTTTCGGCCACTTCTGAAACGAAAATGCTGCCGGAGGGGATTTCTGCTTCTTTTCCTTTTAGAAATAAAGCAGGCCAAAAAATCAAGGCTGCGATTCCTATTGATTCGGTGCTGCGATTCTCACCATCCTTATAAATATTACCGGATAATGGAATTACCTGTCCATTACTCGCCATAACCTGAGTAACCTTAATGTGCAATTGTCCTTCCCGGCCAAGCTCCCTGGCCTTTTCGGCTTTAACTACCTGACCAATGACTGCTTCACCGGCACGGATTAACAGCAGGCCATTCTGAACGATATCCGTTTTCACTTTAAAATTTACAGTTTGACCTTCGTGAATGGTGCTGGACGAAATTGTCTCCTGCAATTCAAGCTGAATTTTAGAACCAGCCGGATAGGCAATAAACCCTTCCGGAACGTTGTACGAAACCGGTTTCTCTGCAATAGTGCCAGATGCCTGATTTCGTTCCTGAAACATCTGCTTTTCACCATTCGGGTACTTGACCATAAAAACATCAGAAGTAGGTAAAATGATGGTTGGTCCTTGTTGATAATCAAATCGTTTGTATTTTATTTCTGTTGGAGAAATTTCCAGAATTTTTGCTTTGATTTCCTCCCCGTTCATTTTTGTGATTACATCCTGCGCAGCAGCAAAGCAGGAGGAAAAAATAATAAGTAATAATGTAATTCTTGCCTTCATAGATTTTCGAGCATTTTATTGGTCAAAAGTAAATAATCTATTCTTTAGGATTCAATTATCTGTTTATCAGACTTCCGCCATATTAATTTGATTAACTCCGGATTCGCTAACTTCAAAATGGTCAAAAGCGGTCTCAATTTTTCTTAAAATTTCCGCTATCCTTTCCGGATGAGAATCGGTTATAAAAATTTGCCCGAAATGATGCTTACTAACCAAAGTCATCAATGCAGTAATACGCGACTGATCCAGCTTCTCGAAAATATCATCAAGCAAAAGCACCGGCTTCATATTTTTAATATCGCGTAGCATATCGAATTGAGCCAGCTTGAGTGCAATCAAAAACGTTTTTTGCTGACCTTGAGATGCATATTTCCGCAAAGGGAAGTTGTTGATTTTCATGCTCATGTCATCTTTATGAATTCCTTTGGTCGTGTATTGCAGGATTCTATCCTTCTCGCGCGAACTTCTTAATAATTCATCCAGCGAAGCTGAATGCAAATCGGAATCGTACTCCAGATTGATGGTTTCATGCTCACCCGAAAGAGCCAGGTAGTGATTGGAAACCATTTCAGAAAAATCTTTCATAAACTTAACCCGGGCATCATAAACGGGCTGGGAATGCTGTACAAGCTGTTCATCAAACACTTCAAGCAATTCCTCAGGGGCATATCCGGCGCGCAGTGCAGCATTTCTTTGCTGAACAATTTTATTGCAGGCAATTAGTGCATTCAGATACACCTTATCGTACTGAGAAATAACCGAATCGATGAATCTGCGCCTCTCTTCGCTGCCTTCAGTTATAATACTTATATCGGCCGGCGAAACGGCCACCAAAGGAATGCGACCAATATGATCTGATAACTTTTCATATTCTTTTCCGTTGCGCTTGAATTGCTTTTTCTGTCCTTTCTTTATTCCGCAATAGATGGCTTCGTCCTGGCCTTCATTTCTAAATTTCCCCTGGATCACAAAAAACTGCTCGCCTGAACGAATATTCTGAGAATCAATTGGATTGAGGAAACTTTTGCAAAATGAGAGGTAATGAATAGCATCCAGCAAATTGGTTTTGCCCGAGCCGTTGTTGCCCGTAAAAACGATGACTGAACGTCCGAATGTCATCTCAGCTTCGCTGTGATTCCTGAAATTTATAAGATTCAACTCCCTGAGATGCATCTTGCAAAGATAATGATAGCAAGGGATAAAGCACAGATTTGCTTTTTATCGTAATAAGTAAACAAAGGGCTGCTTGCTGATATAGAAAAAACCTTATTTTTGCGCCTCAATTTTGGATAAGACTATGTCTAAGAAAGAAGCTGTTCATAAAGATACTATAGAAAGCATCGAAGATTCTCTGTCGAGAACAGAGTTATTTATTGAAAAGAACCAGAAAATGCTCCTGGGCGTTTTAGCCGGAATCATTGTGGTTGTCGGAGCTGTACTGGCTTACCGTCAGTTCGTGATGAAACCACGTGAAGCTGAAGCTCATTCAGCCATGTTCCGCGCAGAACTCTATTTTCAAAAGGATTCATTTAATCTGGCATTGAACGGAAATGACAGTTTTGAAGGATTCTTAAGTGTGGCAGACGAATACAGTGGAACTGATGCAGGTAATATAGCGCATTATTATGCCGGTGTTTGTTACCTGCAAACCGGTAAATACCAGGATGCCATCGATCAGATGAATGACTACTCAGGTCATGATGTAATGACCAGCGCATTGTCGCATGGTGTTAAAGGAGATGCTTTAATGGAATTAGGCAAACCTGAAGAAGCAGTTGAAGAATACCTTAAAGCTGCGAATGATCATGCAAATACATTTACCTCTCCGCTTTATCTTATGAAAGCAGGTCAGGTTTATGAGAGCCTTAAGAACAACGAAAAAGCTCTCGAAGTGTACAAAAAAGTTCGCTCAGACTATTACCAGACAAACGAAGGCCGCGATATCGAAAAATATATCGGACGCCTCGAAACCCTTCTGGGTAAATAAATCAGGATTTTATGTCTTCAGAACACCAATCTCTGTCGGCAAAGCAAATGGTCAGCATCGAAAATGTTGACCATTTTCATTTTACGATAATCACAGCTCAGTGGAATCATTCTGTTACCTCTGCACTTGAGCAGGGTTGCATTGAAACACTAATTAAAAGTGGTGTAAAAAGGGATAACATTCAAATTCTTTCCGTCCCCGGCAGTTGGGAGCTTATTTCGGCTGCAAGCATGGTGGTAGAACAACAACTAACCTCCGCTGTAATATGCATTGGAGCTGTTATCAAAGGTGGAACACCGCACTTTGAGTACATCTGCCAGGGTGTAACCGACGGATTATCAAGACTCTGCTCAACCCAAAGTATCCCGGTTATTTATGGGGTTCTAACCTTAAATAACATGGAAGAAGCCGTTGAACGCAGCGGCGGACGATTGGGAAACAAAGGTGATGAAGCAGCGGTTGCTGCTTTGGAAATGGTCAACCTCAGAAGAAGTCTTGCTACCCCCAATCAGGGAAATGGCTAATAATGCTTTAAAACGCCCTTAATTAATTAATGTAAATTCTCGCTCTGCCGAGCTGATGTTGTTAACTCCATCGGTAGCACTGACCCGTAACATGTAGTTGCCGGCATCAAATCCCGTGGTAGAGATTTCGGAATTGATCTGAAAATCGGTCTGATCAATCTCGGTAATATCGCTGAACACCAGAGATCCTGATTGAAATACTTCAATTTGAATTCGTGTGAGTTTAAGGTTGTCGCTAATTTCCGCTTGCACAGGAATGCTTTCACCCGACTGAAAAACAGCAGATTCAACGGGCGAAGAAATCTCAATAACAGGATTGTTTATGTCAGTTGCGTTCCTCAGGAAAACAGATAATTCTGTTTCT
>JAGQVC010000045.1:3761-8846 GCA_020438185.1 Bacteroidota bacterium | reverse complement strand
TCATCACCCTTGAGACACCCATCGAATTGCAGCAGTTCCATTTTTGGAAAGGGTGGAGCAAGTGCTTTGAAAAGCGCTTCATCAAACAGTGAATAAACCTGGCTATGTCTGGCACCGGCAATCCTTGTTTGAATGTGGATTTTCATTACTTTCAGGCTGAAAGCAATACAGCTTCCACTTCCTTCATCAGCCACATCGGAGTACTTGTAGCTCCGCAAATGCCTACACGGTCGCCCGGTTTAAACCAGCTGAAGTCAATTTCGGCAGCGCTCGAAATAAAATAGGTGTTTGGATTACAGTCCCTGCAGACCTCAAACAACACTTTACCATTACTCGATTTGGTTCCCCCAACAAAGAGAATTTTATCGAAGCTTCCTGCGAATTGACGTAATTCCGAATCGCGGTCGCTCACCTGGCTGCAAATAGTATCGTGTGCATTTACTTTAATACCACGGCTTTCGAGGGCACGCCTGGTTTCCTGAAACTTCTGCTTGCTTTTGGTGGTTTGGGTGTAAAGGGTAATTTCTTCAGGCAATTGAACGCCGTCCAGTTCCGAAACGTCCGAGAAAACAACGCCTTCATTATTTATTTGTCCCATCAAACCGGTTACTTCCGCATGACCCGATTTGCCCATCAGGAAAATCGTCTCCTTTTTATCGTGTGAGTTTCGGATGCGGTTTTGAAGCTTTAAAACTACCGGACAAGTAGCATCAATTAAAGTGATATTATTTTCAATTGCTTTCCTGTAAGTGGAAGGAGGTTCGCCGTGCGCCCTGATTAAAACTTTTTCGTCACGTAATTGCTCAAGCTGAGCATGATCAATCACTCTGAGCCCTTTATCTTTGAGGCGCTTCACTTCTTCATCGTTGTGCACGATGTCGCCCAGACAATATAAGTAACCTTGCTGGTCTAGTACTTCTTCCGCCATGGCAATGGCGTAAACCACTCCAAAGCAAAATCCTGAATTTTGATCTATCGAAACCGTAAGACCAAGGCTTTTTGTAAAAGTTTGCGTTTGCTTTAACATGACTGCTCTTTATTTAATCATGTTTAATGAGTGCCTCACGTAAGAGCTCAGAATCAGAGAGTATTTTTTAGAATTGGGGATCCTGATTCTTTCTTCCAGTATTCTTGCCGGAGGCAATGATGATATTTTTTTAAAAAGTGCATAGTAATAAACGTAGGCTACATAAACGCCAAAACGGGCACTTTTGGGCAGTTGTTTAATTCCCTGAAATCCAAGAGAAAAGTCAGCCTGAATATCAGCCTCAATCGCTTTTTTATTGGCTTCATCGAATTCACTCATGTTGAGGTGAGGAAAGTAAACCCTGCCCAGTTCACGATAATCGCTTCTTAAATCGCGGAGGAAATTTATTTTCTGGAAGGCAGACCCAAGTTTCATCGCATTGTGCTTTAACTTGTCGTAAGTTTCCCTGTCTCCTTCTGTAAAAACGCGTAAGCACATTAATCCAACTACCTCGGCAGAACCTAATATATACTGTTCGTAAAGCTGTTGTGAGTATTTGAGATCTTTCAGATCCATTTCCATGCTGTCAAGAAAGGTCTCAATCAATTCGTGATCGATTGAATAATCATTTACTACCTTTTGAAAGGAGTTTAGAATTGGGTTTAGACTAATACCGCGCTCTATTGCCTGGAATGTATCTTTCCTAAATTCTGCAAGCAGCTCAGCATTGTCCTTCCTGTTAAAAGTGTCCACTATTTCATCAGCAAAGCGCACAAATCCGTAAATGGCATAAACCGGGTTGCGGAAGCGTTTTGCAAGCGACTTAATACCGAGGGTAAATGATGTACTGTAACGCTGAGTTGCCATCCGGCTGCAACGCATCGAAACCTGTTCAAACTGAGTCATAAGCAATCAATTACCTTCTGGATGGTTTAAACATTAATTCTGATTTCTATACCCTTTTAACATAGCCATGAGCTGACGACGCGCAAGGAATATTCTGCTTTTAACAGTACCAATAGGTAAATCCAGATAGTCTGCAATTTCCTTGTATTTATATCCATCAAAATACATGGTAAAAGGAATTTTGTATTCGTCCTGCAAAACATCAATCTTTTTCAGAATTTCTCTTTCAGAATATTTTGATTCAGGTGTGTAGGACTGCGATTGCTGAGGAATATTCAAAAAATACAAATCCTTGGTTTTGTCAACAATCGTATTGGACTTTACCGCACGTCTGTAATTATTAATGAATATGTTCTTCATTATTGTATAGAGCCAGGCCTTCAGATTGGTCTTCTCAACAAAACGATGACGGTTACTGATTGCCTTCAGTATTGTTTCCTGGAGTAAATCCTTGGCTTCCTCGTCGTTGGAGGTTAGATTAAGAGCAAAATACTTGAGGGGTTTGCTAAGACTAATAACTTCTGCGTTGAATTCTAAAGCTGACATATTTTATATTGTTTAATGATGTAACAAATGTATTAAACAAAATGAAATCGCCAAACAAAAATCCAGTTATAATTAAAATTAATGTAGATACATATATCAACATTGTTTACAAATGGCTTGAAACTCAAGACTGACAAGACATTGGATGAATGATAGGTTATTCAAAAAATTTGTTAAATACAATGAATGACCTAAATGGTCATTTTATATACGATTGTATATGCCATATCCGGTTCCTGTACTGTTGAACAAATAAGTACATTTTGTTTAATAAAACCAGATTGCTAAAAAGAGGGAATGCTGACCTTAGGCGCTGATTTGCAGCCAAATGCGAAATTCCACCGCTTGCAGGCGGTAGATTTACGTTAAACAAAAGATAAAAACTCAGGATAAAACAGAAGATCGCAATCTTGGGCCTGCAACATCTGTAAGGTCACAAACTTCATTCAACACCTTAACATTAGGCCATTCCGATTGTCTGCCCGCAACCATACCTCCTGCAACAAGAACCTGAACCCCGCTGAGCGAACTTGCAAGACGGCTCATATAGGAGTTAAGGCCATCTGAAGAAAAAGCTGAGGTGATAAATGTTAGAACGTGTGAAACTTTATTCTGGATGCAATATTTAACTATTTCATCAAGTGGTGTTGTTTGACCAAAATACATCACCTTTTTTCCGCGAACTTTAAGGAGGTATTTGGAAAACAGAAGTCCGATTTCATGTAACTCCCCTTCGGGCAGAAAAAGAACCCAGCGGTCTGCATCCGGCGGAGCAATGCCTGCGTATGCATCAATCGCAACCAAAACCTTTTTACGAATCAGGTTACTTATAAAATGTTCCTGCAAAATGCTGGCTTCGCCGGTTCTCCACATAATTCCAACCTTCTGCAGAAAAGGAATCAGCAAATGAAGCATCGTATCTTCAAAGCCATATCGTAACGTACAGGTGCTGATTACCTTTTCAAACCGCACGTCATCCAAATCCAGCATGGCGATTACCAGATTGTCCACCTGAACATTAAAAAACTCATCAGCACTGGAAGGATTGGCAACCAGATCCTGAATTCGTTTTGTAATCTCACCGGGCTGTAGCTTAACTACATGCGAAATTTTTGTTCCGGCTTTTACCAGCGAAGCAATATTGAGGATTAGTTTCAGCTCCTCATCGTTGTATAATCTTATGTTGGATTCGGTTCTGTCCGGGCTAAGTAAATTGTATCGCTGTTCCCATATTCTAATGGTGTGCGCCTTGATTCCGGATAAACGTTCCAGATCTTTAATGCTGTATTTAGAAAGTGCCGTCTGCATAACTCATATCACGTTCAGTCTTCCTTGTCATTTATTAAACAGAAAAGGGCTTCATAGTTTTCTCTTACAACGCTGTTTGATTTGCATTGTTCAGCTAGGCATCAAAAATAGAGATTAATATTCAGTTTAAGATTGTTTAACCATGTCTGCATACAGGCTCATGTAATTGGCGGCGTATTTCCCAAGTACATCAAACTCAATATTTACAGAATCGCCTTCTTTTAAATTGCCCAAATTGGTGTGCCCGAGTGTATAAGGTATTACGGCTATTTCAAATCCGCCGGCACGGCTGTTTACTACTGTAAGGCTAACCCCGTTCACACAAACAGAGCCTTTTTCTACAGTCAAATATCCGCCTGCGGCGGGATGAGAAATTGAAATCCTGAGGCTGCCGCCTTCGTCAGAGAGCGATTCTACTTTGCCCTTCACATCAACATGTCCCTGCACAATATGCCCGTCGATGCGCCCGCCAAACTGAAGGCTCCTTTCCAGATTCACAACCGAACCTGGTTTTAGCTCTCCCAGATTTGTTTTTTGCAGAGTTTCATGAATAGCAGTAACACGATATGTATTTCCATCAATGGCTTCAACTGTTAAACAAACACCGTTATGAGCAAGGCTTTGGTCAACTTTAAGTTCAGCACTTAGCTCCGACTCAATACTAAAACTGAGATTATTCCGGTCGGCTGAAATTTCCTTTACCAATCCTGTAGTCTCAATAATTCCTGTAAACATATCAGTTGCCTGATTTAGATGAAATTCCAAATAATTGAATGGTGCCTTTCAGTTTCCGCTTCACGATGCCTTCGAGTCGAATTTCATTCACGGTACATATATAATAGTAAACACCATCGGGTAAAAGCTGACCCTGCCAGGTGCCATCCCATTTAATCATGGCATCTGTGGTTTCGTAAAGAAGGTTGCCCCAGCGGTTGTAAACGCTAAACTCAACCGATTCGATAAAAGCATACGGGAACGGCCTGAAAAAGTCATTTACTCCGTCGCCGTTCGGCGAAAACGTATTGGGTAATTCGTAAACCGGACAATTGTCGGCGCACAACTCGGTGTAAGCGCTCTCATTCATGAACGAGTCAACCGCAATAATCCGGTAACAACCGGCAAGCGATTCACCGGGTTCATGAAGCATGATCGAATCGGCGGGATAACTGAACTCATTCAGTAATACAAAATCTTCGGCCTGGGCAGGCCTGAAAAACACTTTCACCTTAACCACATCTTCATCGCAACCCGCAGGAACTGCAGTCCAGCTAAGCCGGCTAAAAAGCGAGTCGCAGTTCACATTTATTAAAGCAAGCGGCTTACAAGGCTGGGTTAAATCCGCCGGAACGGCGCAAACC
>JAGQVC010000045.1:0-3746 GCA_020438185.1 Bacteroidota bacterium | reverse complement strand
TAGCGGGTTCTCGTAACCGGGTGACGAATAGGCTCCCGATGATTCAACGTAGTAGCAAAATTCAGATCCGTTGGCGAGACCTGAATCCTTAAAAGTAACTTCTGTAGTTGTACTTAACTCAGTAAACTCCGTTTCGCCAGGAGCTTTCCTGAAAATTCTGTATTCGGTATTATTCCAGGGAACGTTAGCATTCCAGCTTAGACTTACTGAATTATCTGCCGCTGAGGCCTGCAAAAAAACAGAACCAGCAACAACACTGCTGCCCGCTTCAACTTCGCTACCAGCCTGGCCGCTGTATAAAACAATCCGGTAACTAAGAGCCTCCGCAACTGTGTTCAAACCGGGCGAATTATCGGTAAACGTGGTGTCGTTAATTCCCAGTGCTTCTCCAATAGCATTAAAGGCTCCGCCTGAAGCATCCCGGCGCTCCACTGAATACCTGTAGGGACCCGGAAATACATCCGTATCGAGATCATCCGGTTTCGACCAGGCAACAAAAACTTCACCCGTATTTACTGAAGTAGCTTCGATACTAACATGCGTTATTACAGGAACCACCTCGGGCATTGAAGCACAACTTTCGTTGGATGAATAACTTTCGGCACCATCGGTGAACCAGGCAATAACACGGTAACAATACGTATTTCCCGGAGTGAGCACAGCAGCATTATCAAACCAGGAATTCTCAGAAACACTGTTGAGCGTAGCAACCAGTTCATATCCCGTATAAGCCGGAACGCCCGTTTCGCAAGGCCCAGGATCAAATGGAAAAGAACCCGAACGCCGGTAAATCTTATATCCGGCTGCCTGATTGCAGGGACTTAAATCCCAGCTTAGCTGGACTCCACCCGAAACCGCTTCGGCAAGCAAATTCTCAGGGGCTGGCGCAACCACAGTAATATTCATACTGCGATAAGTTGCCAAAGGCGGGTTACCATTGTCAATTGCTTTAAAGCTTATTGCATAAGCGGCCTTTCGCACATGACTGCAGTCTGTTAACCAGTTAAATGTTTGTGTAACCACACCCGAAGAAGAGGTCACAGCCGGGAAGGATGCCATTCCGGGTTCTGGAAAAAGAAAAGGTCCTCCTGTTGCAGAAAGGGTTATTGATTGGGGAGGTGTATTATCGGGGTTGGAAGCCTGAACCTGAAATTGCAAATCGCTGCCTGCATCAATGCATAAATCCTGAAGGTCCTCAATTTCAGGGGGCTCGTTTGTGCAGGGCACTACATTAATTTGCATATCACGGGTCACGCTACCAATCAAAATCCCGTTTCTCCATTCTTCGATCACAAAGGCCACGTTGTACTCTCCCAGCCCGCCGGGCAGCGGACTATCCCAAATCAGGTCGCCTGTAATGGGGTTTATTGAGAAGGAAGTACTCGTTTGCGGCTGAGCAAAACCGGGTATTACGAGTCCTTCTTCACCCCGGCATTCGGTAAGCCGGTATGAAATACTATCGCCATCGGGGTCGTACGCGCCCGGATTATGAATAAAGATTTGGCCCGGGCAGGCTTCATCAATTGGCGGGTTAAGCAGTTGAACCGAGTTGTTAATACCCAGAAATGGATTTATAACCAGTGTGGTTGATACAAAAAACGGAATGTTAACCGAATTGGGAATGTTTACCACACCTCCGTTTCTGTTTGGGTCCTCAAAACTCAGTATATAAACTGCGGGTCCCGGAAATGTGTGAACACCAATATATATGTTCTTTTTAATTAGACCGGTAACGATTTCTCCCTGACCGTTCCCATTCACCCGGGGAATGGTATCCAATGTTCCGTCGCCCCAGGAAATTCCAAGGTCAGGTCTGTCGGCGGGACTATCCGATTTTGTATAAGTAATTATAGTGGCTTCATATTGAAAGCCTCCCAGATGCCTGTATGTGATTTCGCCCGCCCGGTTGTGGGTCGCCAGGGTAACTGCAGGTAGCAGCCAAAGGCAGATTAAAATAAGGTAAGCGGGAATCCTCATAAAAACTCAGGAAAGATACGTAATTCAACGCAGCTGTTCTGTGTTTGTTGGATTCAGAAGATATTACATCTCAGGTTGTGGAAGAATAGCTTCTATTAACTAAAAACAGTAAATCATTAAGATGTTCGATTCGTCAAGCGATTGAATTCCCAAACCCTTTCAGTCAACATAAGTTTCCTGTATCACAGCCTTCACTTTTCCAATTTCTTTCTCTGTTATTAGATCAAACAATTTAACAATCCTTCTCCGGTCTATTGTTCTGATTTGATCAATAACTACCCAGCCTTTGGTTTTGTTATGTTTTACTTCAACCCGAGTTGGGTAGGGTTTGGAACTGCTCGTCATTGGGGCAACAACAATCGTTTGCAGGTACTTATTCATTTCATCCGGAGAAATGACCAAACAGGGACGAGTTTTTTTCATCTCACTTCCGATGGTTGGATCAAGATTTACAAGTACTATCTGGTATTGCCTTATTTCCATTCTTCAAAGTGCTCATCTTCAAAAACATCCGACATCAGAGATTTGTCGTCGCCCATTTCATGCATTTTTTTAAATGCTTTTTCCCAACCTTTCCTCGCGGGAGATTTCGGCTTTAGGATGATATAATCCTTTTCAAGAATCAATTCCATTGTATCCTGGATATTGTATTTCTCGATAACAGTCTTTGACAGACGAATTCCTTTTGAATTTCCAATGGAAATAAGTGAAACATTCATAGATAAAAAATGTAATTACAAAGTTATTACATTTTTTTCGAGATTCAAATAAAACAAGTTTCTGATGAAATCAGGTTCAATCCAATAGAGCTTTTGAACAGGGAACGTAATGTACAAAAGCTGAACGAGCTTCTGATTAATACACGGCAAAAAGAGTGTGAGAATCTTAATGAAAAATTCAAATAAAATAGCCTGACCGGAAAAGGGAGGTATCCGATCAGGCTGTTAATACGTCAATTGGCGTATTCTGAGATGAAGCGGAGTCTGACAAGACGCAGAACCGTTTCATCAATTTCATCGTCACCCAATTCTTCAAGCGCTACTGCCATGGAATCTGTTTCAGCCTGCTTGAAGTAATCTATGATTTCGTCCTGAATTTCTTCATCAATCGAATCATTCAGGTAATAGCGGATATCCAGTTTGGTTCCCGAATAAACGATGGCTTCCATTTCCTCAATCAGCACATCAAAGCTCAATCCTCTTGCCCTGGCAACATCATCAAGCGAAAGCTTGCGATCTACACTTTGAATGATATGCACCTTCTGAGTTGATTTATTTACAACTGATTTAACCACCATATTCAGCGGACGATCAATCTCGTTTTCTTCAACGTAACGGGCAATTAATTCAACAATCTCTTTCCCGTATTTTTCAGCTTTGCCACTACCAACACCTGCAATCTGCTTTAACTCATCAAGGGTAATCGGGTACTGAATGGTCATATCGCTTAGCGACTGCTCCTGAAAAATCACATAAGGAGGCATGTTATGCTTCTTGGCAATTTTACGGGTCAGGTCTTTCAGCATGGTAAACAATGCCTCATCGGCAGATGCTCCGCCTTGTCCACCTGCTGAAACAATTTCATCATCCGAATCCACATCCGAGTAATCGTGGTCTTCGGCAATCATAATTTCATACGGTTTGTCGAGGAATGCCTTTCCTGAATCGGTAATATGAAGCGTACCGTAATTCTCAATTTCCTTTTCAAGTAAGCCGTTCACTACAGCCTGACGGATAACGCTGCTCCAGTGAAGAGCCGATTTTTCGTCG
>JAGQVC010000044.1 GCA_020438185.1 Bacteroidota bacterium | reverse complement strand
AATATATTTATAGTATCCGGTAATGGCAATCATGGCTGCATTGTCTGTACAGTATTCAAATGGTGGTATAAATACTTGATATCCATGTGCTTCAAGTTCCAAAAATGCCTTACGAAGTCCTGAATTAGCTGAAACTCCGCCCGC
Source organism: Bacteroidota bacterium (assembly GCA_020438185.1). Taxonomy (GTDB): domain Bacteria; phylum Bacteroidota; class Bacteroidia; order M30B66; family M30B66; genus M30B66. The sequence goes on along the minus strand of JAGQVC010000044.1, from coordinate 8,805 downwards.
CAGGGCGAGATGCTTAATGCCTGAATCAATTGCCGCCTTTAATAATTTATTCATGAGCATATCCACAATTGTTTTTTGCAGCGAAGCGCATAAATCGGCTTTGTTATTTTCGATGAAATCTGCGTCTTTCTTTAATTCATCGCGAATCAGGTACTGAAAAGAAGTTTTTAGTCCGCTAAAACTAAAGTTGTAACCCGGTGCTTTGGGTTCGGTAAAGCGGAATCGTTCCGGATTGCCTTCCGCCGACAGGCGATCAATCATAACACCTCCCGGATAAGGGAAACCGAGCAGGCGCGCTGCCTTGTCAAAGGCTTCGCCGGCAGCATCATCCTGTGTTTCGCCAATAATCTCCATGTTGAGGTGAGAATGCACCTTAACAATCTGTGTGTGTCCGCCCGAAACAGTGAGGCATAAAAACGGAAAAGCCGGAACGGGCTGACCTTCATCGATGAAATGCGCCAGAATGTGCCCCTGCATGTGATTTACCTCAATCAGGGGTATGCCAAGCGACATAGCAAGACCTTTGGCAAACGAACTTCCAACAAGCAAACTTCCAAGTAATCCGGGTCCGCGTGTATATGCGATTGCCTTAAGTTGACGTTTATGTATTTTTGAGCGGCGAATTGCTTCCTCCACAACGGGAACTATATTCTGCTGATGCGCTCTGGAAGCAAGTTCGGGCACTATTCCGCCCCAGTTTTTATGCACTTCCTGAGAAGCTACAACAGCAGAAATTATTTTCCGGTCACATATAATGGCGGCGGCAGTATCGTCACAAGACGATTCTATGCCAAGAATAAATACCTGTTGTTGTTCCATTCAGAATATCTTTAGCCATTAAACTACTGCGCAAAATAACGGGTTTTTTTCTGCTCTTTGTCCTGGTAATTCTGACAAGCAGTCTGATTGTGTTCAATATGGGCAGTTTTCAAACCTGGGCAGCAAAAAAAGTGGCCGAGCGAATTTCTGAGGAACTGGGGGCCCCGGTCACAATTGGAAAACTTAAAATCAGGTTTTTTGACCGCGCTACAGTTGAGCAATTTTACGTGGAGGATTTGCACGGCGACACCTTACTGTTTGTTGATAAACTGGAGGCCAATTTCGACGATGTCTATCTCGGATTCTCACATTTCGATTTTGATTATGTTTTATTGAAAAATGGTCAGTTTAACGTACGCCAGTTCGAAGGTGAAGAAGACCTGAATATTCAGTTTATTCTCGATAAAATCAATCCACCCCGCGATAAAAAGGATACGGTAAAATCGGCTCCGCCGGAATTGTTCTTCTGGAATGTGGATTTGGAAAATGTGGATTTTACCTACGAATTCAGGAATGGTGAAACCGAGCCCTATGGCAGACTGGATGAGGATTTTCTAAGAATCCGGGACATTCAGGCTCACCTCGAGCGTTTTCTCATTATTGATGACTCCCTTTCGGGAGACATAAGAAACATGAGTTTTGTTGAAGCCAACGGATTTCAGGTTAAGAACTTTTCGACCGAATTTATTGTGGCTTACACAACAATGGATTTTGCCAATCTTAAGCTGGAAAGTTCAGCCAGCAGGCTGGAAGGTAAATTTCATTTCGACTACGATTCTTACGGTGAGCTTGGTAATTTTATTGAGGAAGTTCAAATGCGGGGTTCAATCCGCGAAGCTTCAATAGACATGAATGAACTGGCCTATTTTGCTCCGGAACTCGAAGGGTTGCACGAAAAAGTCAAAATCTCGGGCGATTTTAAAGGCCGCGTGGATCACCTTATAGGTCGAAACGTTGAATTGAATTTCCTCGGAAATACTCATTTTAAAGGGAATTTTGGAATTCAGGGGCTGCCCGATACCGATCTGATGACGTTTCAGATTGACGCAAAGGATATTCAAACATTCCCTCAGGATTTAAGAATGTTCCCTTTATATCCATTCACCGATGGCGAAAAGCTCGACTTGCCATCCGAAATGGATGCACTTGGCGAAATTCACTATACGGGTAAATTTTCAGGAAAGCTCGATAACGTCAGATTCGACGGAGTTTTATTGACCGATGTTGGTGATGTGGACAGTCATATCAGTCTTAGGTACGATGAGAAAGCTCAGGATTATGCCTATCTGGGTGATTTTTCAACCCCGAATGTGGATTTGTCAGATTTGATTCATTCGAACCCGCAGCCTGGTGTTGTTTCAATGCAGGCGAGAGTAAACGGAATTGGTTTTAGTCCCGACAAATTTCACGTGAATTTATCAGGAAGCAGCAGCGAATTTAATCTGGACAATTACACATTTACCGGTATCGAATTCGATGGTGAATTGAGCAGCAAAACATACGATGGCAGATTAAAAATAAACGACCGCAATCTGAGACTGGCTTTTAACGGGCTTATGGATATGTCGAAGCCCAGAACCGAAGCCGATTTTTTTGCAACCATCGATTATGCAAATTTATCGGCCCTGGGACTGGTTGCGAAGGACTCAATACTATCTGTAAGCACCGAATTAAATTCAGGTTTTACAGGTAACTCGATAGACGAATTAATTGGTCAGATTGAATTATCGAATACCTTAGTTAAATATGGTAAGACGAAATACAATTTTGATGATATTTTGCTGGAGGCAGGAGAAGCAAACGGTAAAAAGAAGCTCGATTTGTTATCGGATATTGCCGATATTCATTTAAATGGCAATTATCAGATTGAAAAGCTTCCCGAATCAATTTCTCAGGTTTTAAATTCCTTTTTGCCTAGTTACAATCAAATTAAAGTCAGCAGTAAAAACAAGCTTAATGATCAGTCATTCGATTACAATATTTCGATTAAAGACCTGAGTCTTATATCTGCTCTGTTTTTCCCTGATATCCGTTTGGATGGGCTTTCTGCATTTTACGGGCGATTTGATTCAGGTAATAATTTACTCAGGTTAGACGGTAAAGTGCCCAACCTGAATTTGGCCGGTGTCGATTTAATTAATTTTAATACGCACGCTGCAAGCAGCGGAAATCAATTTTCGTTTACAGCCGGAGCTGCGGCGCTTCATTTGGGAGATTCTGTAAGAATCGATCACGTTTCTCTTGAAAGCGAAACGGTTACTGACCAGATTGATTTTGCCCTTAACTGGGCTTCCCGCAATGGATTGGACTCGGCAGATGCCCGGCTGAATGCTCAGGCCCGGTTCGAAGGCAGCGGAATAGATATTGAAATTCTTCCCTCACTTATATTAATTCAGGACACGCTATGGAAAGTGAATGAGGATAATTTAATAGCAATTGATACTGGTCTGGTTGAGTTTAAAAATTTGTCATTTGTACACGACAAGGAATTTATCCGAATAGATGGAGCTGTTTCAAAAAACCAAAAGGACGAACTGGATATAATTCTGGATAATTTTCAGTTGAGTAATCTCAATCCCTTCATCGGGCAGGAAGGACTGGAATTGCAGGGCTCTACAAAAGGAATTGTAACCATATCCGATATTTTGAAGAAACCGTTTTTCAAAACGGATTTGGACGTTAAAGGCATATTTATAAATGGAGATTTAATTGGTGATGGTAAAATTGTAAGTAAATGGGATCGGGAAACAGAGCGCATTCTGCTCGATGCTGAATTATTGGCAAGTGGAGTTCCCAAACTGGATATTCAGGGGTATTACATCCCTTCCAGAAAGGACAATAATATGGATATTGACGTGAGCATGAATAATATTCAGCTCAAATTATTCCAGCCTTATCTGGACGATTTGTTTTCAGATATCAACGGACTTGCAGATGGCAAGCTTAAATTAACAGGTTCGCTTTTCAAACCTGTTGCCGAAGGGAAAATTATCCTTAAAAGGACTGCCGTTACAGTTGGTTTCCTCAATACCCGATATTTTCTGGCTCATGAATTTAAAGTGTCCAAGAACAGCATAGAAGCTTCAGGAGTTCAGCTAACCGATGAAAAAGCTCATACCGGAACGCTTGATTTAAAAATTAATCACAAGAATTTCGATGATTTTAATTTTGATATAACCATTCATGCAAACAACCTGATGGCATTAAATACCGATGCCTCCCAAAGTGATTTGTTTTATGGAACCGCTTATGCAAGCGGTACGTTCAGAGCAAGCGGACCAATTGATAATCTGGTGATGAATATTTCTGCAAAAACAGAAAAAGGCACAACATTTTATTTGCCACTTACAGGAACCAGCGATGTGGGACAACAGGATTTTATAACATTTGTTACAGCCGATGAGGAAAAATTAACCACAGCAATTCCCAAGAATGTTTTCGAAAGTAAGGGGTATGAAATCAATTTCAATCTCGAGGTAACTCCCGATGCAGAAGCCTTGCTTTTATTCGATCCAAAAGTAGGCGACATGATTCGGGGCAGCGGTAGCGGCAATCTTAGACTTGAAGTAACTGAGGCAGGAGAATTTAATATTTACGGAGATTACAGCATTATAACAGGTGACTATTTATTCACCCTTCAGAATGTAATCAACAAGAAATTTGTTGTTCAAAAGGGCGGACAAATCAGCTTCAATGGCGATCCTTACGATGCTGACATCAATCTCACGGCTATTTATAAAGTAAGGACATCTCTGTATAATCTGGTTAAGAATATCGATTCCAGCGAAGCTGCAAAAAGAACGATTGACGTGGATGCAGTAATGCATTTAACCGACAAACTGATGCAGCCTACTATTACTTTCGACATTGTATTGCCCAATGCAGATCAGGATTCCAAAACATTGCTCGAATCTCAGATAACAAGTGAAGATGAATTGAACCGGCAAATTTTTGCATTGGTTATGTTCAGGAATTTTTGGCCAAATCAAGGCGGAGCCTCAGATGCCGGCGGCCTGGGTGGCGTTGGTTCCAACGTGGGGGAGTTGCTTTCGAGTCAGCTCAGTAATATGCTATCGCAGTTTAGCGACGATGTAAATATTGGAGTGAATTATGCCCAGGGAAATGCCGATACCCGCGATCAGGTAAGCGTAAATCTTTCGACTCAGATTTTTAATGATCGTGTAACGATAGATGGGAATGTAGGTACGGGTGGAACTGCCACCAGCACGAATAATACCTCCAACATGGTTGGTGAATTTAATATTGAGGTGAAAATTACCGAAAGCGGAGACGTGCGAATACGTGTGTTTAACCGCTCTAATCAATATTTGCTGGTTACCAATGATGTTCCTTACACACAAGGCGTTGGTTTGTTTTATCGCAAAGAATCAGAAACTTTTGGCGATTTATTCAAAAGGAAGAATTGATTTAATACATTGGGACTTCAAATATTTCTCATTTTCAAGCCTGATTATTTGGCCATTTCGCTTATGAATAAATTTAACTCCCGTACATCAGGTATTTTTGAAATTCATACTGTAATCTTTGTATGAATCAGAATTTGCTGGCAGCGTCCATCGGGGCATTTTTAATTGCATTTGTATATCTGGGTTTTCTCAGAAGGATGGATGTTTTTGAACAGGAGCAACCTAAATATACTTATCTGGTATTTGGATTAGGCATGATTTGCACATTTCTGCTTATTCCAATGCAGATTTTTATCCCAGTTCAACAATTACTTCCTTCAGAAGGAAATCTGGTAACCCGGTTTATTTACCATTTTTTCGCAGTTGGATTATTTGAGGAATTTGTCAAAATAATTCCATTCCTCATCATGCTGCGTTTCCAAAAGGTGATGAATGAATCATACGATTTTATCAAGTATGCATCTGTTGGAGCTTTGGGATTCGCAACAATCGAAAACGTGCTTTATTTCAATAAAACACTCCACATTATTGAATCGCGCGCATTTTATACTGCCATTTTGCACATGTTCACTTCCTCATACATTGCATACCGCTTTTATTTCGCGCGTATCCTCGGAGGGATGAATCTGTTTTATGTATTTATCCGCTCCTTTTTTGTGGCAGCTACGGTCCACGCATTGTACAATGCACTAATGAGCAGCGGTTTAACTTTTATTCCCGGAATCATTCTGGTTTCCGTGCTATTGGTTATTTGGGGACGAATGCAAAATAATTTACTCAATTTATCAGCTTTTTTTAACCCTGACAGTATTCAGAATAAAGTGGTATTGGCCGGAGTAAAATTGCTGGCCGGTTGGGCTCTGGTTTTTTTCTATGCCTGTGGTGCAATTGCCTGGACAGAAAATATTGAAGAAGCACAATTGTTTTTTACTGAAGGTATTTTGTTTGGTGCTGGTACCGGCTTTGGTTTATACATGGCACTCGCACGTCCCAGAATTGTTCAGGGAAAATGGTTTCCTTTACTTTCCCGAAATAATGAAAGCATACAATTTATTGATAATTTCGATGTAAGAAAAAAGGATAATAAGTCCGAAAACAATGACTCAGAATAGTAACCTTTTGGGGGTATAAGCGAATACAATCCGGACTTAAATATCTTACTCTGAATATTAATGGTGGAGTATGAAAGAAAACTTTACTAGAAAACTGTTTAAAGTACTTTTAATCAGGGATGCAGAAAAAGTTTTGCATCCTGATGATTTAACCTCGCGGCAGAGGTTGAACCTGTTCAGGACATTTTCGCTGACGGGGTTCCTCATTACGCTGGCCATTTCATACGAAGTACTTTCCTTTTTTAATGCATTTGATTTTATAGGTGTTTCGCTGTCATCACTCACGGTGGTTATTGCGATTAATTACTTCAGCCTCAATTTTCATAAAAATTTCAGGGTTGCATACGCAATCATTATTTTCAGCTGTTTTTTGTTCGTCCATTTTGTCACCTATTATTCCGGAGGAATTCGAAATTCCGGAATGATGTATATGGGCGGACTCATTCTGGTTACATTTATGCTTCTTGGAAACAGAGAAGGGAAAATCGTTTCCACACTGTCAGTACTTAATCTTATTTTCTTCTATTTCTATTCGAGTGAATTCGGGAAATTCACTAAGAATATTGTTGATACCGATGCGGAAGGTAAAATGTTGAATTTTGATTATTTAATAACCTATTCAACAGCAACCATTCTTCTTTACAGTCTTTCTAATAATCTTGAGTCATCTAAAAATATAGTAATTGCAAAAGTTACTGAGTCAAAAGAGGCACTCGAAAGAAAAAATGAAGAGCTAAAAAAGCTATCGCTTGTTGCCTCGAAAGCCGATAACTCGGTAGTTATAACGGATGCAGAAAACAGAATAGAATGGGTAAACGATGGTTTTACACGTCTTACAGGCTTTCATATTTCGGAAGTTGAAGGCCGCAGAATGGTTGATCTGCTGAGTGGTCCCGAGAACGATGAACAGGTTCTTGAATTAATCAGAAATTCTGTTTCACAAAAGCACTCTTTTTCGGGCGAAGTGAAAAGGCAGCATAAAGATGGTCGCTCTATTTGGCTTCAGGAAACCATTACTCCAATTGCTGACGACCGCGGAGAAATTACCCAGTTTGTACATGTAGAAAGCGATATTACCGAGCGAAAAGAAGCCGAAGAAAAAATGCAGGCTTACTATACTTACCTTGAAAAGGCCAATAAAGAGCTGGACAAATTTGCATATGTAGTTTCTCACGACCTTAAAGCTCCGCTTCGCGCGATTAGCAATCTAACCACTTGGATTGAAGAAGATATGGGCGACAAAATGAGTGAAGACAGCCGCCAGCATTTTAATATGGTTAAAGGTCGTGTGGTGCGGATGGAAGCTTTAATTAACGGTATTTTGGATTATTCACGTGCCGATCGTGTAAAGGCGCCGAATGCTCCTGTAGATGTTGATGCCCTGGTTCATGAAGTTATTGAGCTTTTGGTTCAGGACGACAAAATAAAAATCAGCATTCCGGATAAAATGCCGGTATTGAAAACCGAGAAATTAAAATTACAGCAGGTATTTTCAAATCTGGTGAGTAATGCAATTAAGCATAACGATAAGCCGGATGCGGAAATCAAAATAACCTGCGAAGAAGAAAAGGAATTCTATAAATTCTGTGTCGAAGACAACGGTCCCGGTATTGATGAACGTTATCATGAAAAAATATTTGTGATTTTCCAGACTTTACAAGCCAGAGATACGTTTGAAAGTACAGGCGTGGGACTCGCAATCGTAAAGAAAATTGTTGATGAAATCGGTGGTTCAATCTGGATTGAGTCGGAAGTTGGCAAATTCACCCGTTTCGTTTTCCGCTGGCCTAAAGAAAGTAGTGAATCCTTTAAACCATTTCAGTTCACACTGGAACAAAATAGTGGAGATAACGTACAAAAAGCAGAAAATGCCAAGGCATCATGAAGCAATTGAACCTGCCACCGAATTTAAATCCGCGTTTCACCGAAATTCGGAAAAAGGATATTCCTCAACGGAAATCAGCATTAAGTGAGGAACAAAAACTACAGCTCGATCAGTTAAATGAAGCCGTCGAGCGCCTCAGGAATTTATCGCGCGAAGAGTAATTGCGTTGCACGTATAAATCTATTTACCAGCACAATACTAACCGGCTTCTGCCGGTTTTTTATTTTAGTACCGCTTCTGTCCATGTTGTTTTCGCCTTCGGCGGAAAATAACCGGAAATAAAGTTGAATGTTATCCTTATGGATCATGCGCAAAAGCCTGAAATGAGCAATCCCAACCTGGTTGGAATTTGAATACAGAATTGAGCCGGATAAAGGGATTAGCTCGCTTGCTCGCTGATCCCTGGTGGGGGTTACCAATAATTATTTCATTTTACCCGCTTCGCTCGTTTTTTAATTATCCATTTTGCTCTCTCACAGCTTCGCTGCGGATTCGCAATCTGACTAAATAATTACAACTAATTCTTTGGGGGGCCAGGGATTAGCTCGCTTGCTCGCTGATC
>JAGQVC010000043.1 GCA_020438185.1 Bacteroidota bacterium | reverse complement strand
TAAGCCGGCTTTCTTTTTTAATAAATGTTGTGATTCCCTTAAACAAGGGATATATCAAATTGAACCAGGTCAATAAATTGCTGAACCCGATCATCAACTTCTTCGGCAGACAAATTCTGAATCCGCTCGGTGCCAAACTTCTCAACACTGAAAGAAGCCATTGCAGAACCAAAGATTACTGCTCTTTTTAAATTGTCAAAAGAAATATCTCTTGACTCAGCAAGGTATCCGATAAAGCCTCCTGCAAAGCTATCGCCGGCACCTGTCGGATCAAATACTTCTTCTAAAGGCAATGCCGGCGCAAAGAAAACCTGTTTATCATTAAATAATAAAGCACCGTGTTCGCCTTTCTTAATAATCAGGTAGCGCGGACCCATGCTTAGTATTTTCTGAGCTGCCTTTACAAGCGAATATTCACCTGATAATTGTCTGGCCTCTTCATCATTAATGGTAAGCACATCCACTTTCTTGAGGACCTGATGTAAGTCGTTTAAGGCAATATCCATCCAAAAATTCATTGTATCCAGAACAACGAATTTGGGTCGGTTTCTCAGACGCTCTATCACTGACATCTGCACCGAAGGTGCAAGATTACCAAGCATTAAAAACTCACAGTCCTGATACGATTCAGGTATAATCGGATCAAACCCTTCCAACACGTTCAATTGGGTTTCCAGAGTGTCTCTGGAGTTCATATCGTTGTGATACCGACCGCTCCAGAAAAAAGTCTTCTCACCTTGTTTTACCTGAAGACCATCGGTGTTAATATGCCTTTTCTGCATCATTCCAATTGCATCTGAAGGAAAGTCATCTCCAACAACAGAAACAAGATTTATCTTTTTTGCGAAATACGAAGCTGCCAGCGAAATGAAAGTGGCCGCGCCCCCTACAATTTTGTCTGTTTTACCAAATGGGGTTTCAATTGCATCAAATGCTACGGTACCAATTACCAATAAACTCATAAAATATCAGGATTGAGGATTAGGATAAACAAGAAGTGCCTCACGGATAATCTCTGTTGACATCTGGAGATCCTCAGCATTAAGCACATAGCCAATTCTTACTTCATTTTTTCCACTGCCTTCGCTGGCATAAAAGCCGGTCGCGGGAGCCAGCATAACGGTTGCCCCATTATGAGAAAAACTCTCAAGCAACCAGCGACAAAAATGGTCTGAATTATTAATAGGGAGTTTTGCCATAGCATAAAAAGCACCTGATGGTTTTGGACAGAACACACCCGGAATTTCATTCAGGCCTTTAACAAGAACATCCCTGCGGTGAACATACTCTTTAACAACTTTGTCAAAATATGTCTGAGGTGTTGAAAGTGCAGCTTCGCCGGCAATTTGCCCGAATGTTGGAGGACTCAAACGTGCCTGAGCAAACTTCATCACCGTTTCCATTACTCCCTTATTTCTGCTAACGAAAGCGCCGATCCGGGCACCACACATAGAGTAACGTTTACTAACCGAGTCTATCAGAATAACATTGTTTTCCAGTCCTTCAAGCTGCATGGCAGAGAAGAACTGCATTCCGTCGTAGCAGAATTCCCGGTAAACCTCATCTGAAAAAAGGTAAAGATCATGTCGAATAACCAGTTCCCGAAGCTTCCTCAATTCTGCTTCGCCATAAATCATTCCGGTTGGATTTCCCGGATTTGAGATTAATATTGCTTTGGTTCGCGGGGTAATTAGTTGCTCAAAAGTTTCAATCGGTGGAAGGCTGAAGCCGTCATCAATACTGGTCTTAACAGGAACCACCTTAGCCCCGGCAGCCATGGCAAAACTAATGTAGTTCGCATAAAACGGTTCTGGAATAATTATCTCATCACCCGGATTCAGACAGGTCATCATTCCCATTTGCAAGGCTTCGGAACCACCTGTTGTAATGATTACATCTTCAAAACTAACCTCAATTCCATGCGAACTGTAATAAGCAGCCAGTTTTTTCCGATACGATTCTACACCAGCGCTGTGACTGTATTCAATCACTTTGAGGCCGGAATTCCGAATAGCACTCAGAGCTTCTTCGGGAGTTTCGATATCAGGCTGTCCGATATTTAAGTGATAAATTTTAGTCCCTCTTTTCTTTGCTGCTTCAGCAAATGGAACCAGTTTCCTGATTGGAGAGGCCGGCATAGCCAGTCCTTTTTCTGAAATCTTAGGCATATAAAACAAAAAACCCCGATACGTTTGTATCGGGGTGCAAATATGCGATATTTTTTACTGAATTACTTTTCAACCGGAGCCATACCTGTCTTTTTCTCAGGCATTCCGGCATCTGCCGGTGGCGGCTCAACATTTCCCTTGATGTAGAGCATCTTGGTTCCTGTTTTGTCTTTTGAAGCATTCTGAATAGTTAGCGTTACATTTTTATTGATAGCTCCTGAACGCTTAGTGTCGTAACTAACTTTAATTACGCTTGATTTTCCCGGAGCAATTGGTTCTTTCGGCCAATCAGGAACAGTACATCCGCAGCTTCCGCGAGCATTGGAAATAATAATTGGCTCTTTTCCTGTGTTTTTAAATTTGAATTCACACGTTCCGTCTGCACCATTCTTAATGGTTCCGTAATCGTGCGTTTCCTTTTCAAAATCAATAGAAGGAACCCAGTTCTGATCTGTGGATGCCGGTTGGGCCTGCAGGGCAATGAAGCCAAGCGCCACAAAAGCCATCGATAAGATTGATCGTTTCATTTGTGTGTTTTAATTTAAATGATTGAAGCAAATTTAGTTTTATTTCTCAAATGTCCCGCCCCGGTTTGGGACAAAACAACCGGCTGCAAATTGCAATAATCGTTCCACAAATCAGGCTTGAAGTGAATTAATTTTGCTATAACAGCGAGCCAAATATAATTGTATTTCAGACAATCAATGCCCGTAAATTCATCTGAGTCTTTCCTTTCATCTTTCAAATCAGCTATTTTTGCAGACTTTCGAAATTCAAGCATGGAAATCCCAAAACAATACAACCCCGGAAACACTGAAGACAAATGGTACACCGAATGGCTCAAAAACAATTTGTTCCGATCAACTCCTGATGAGCGTGAACCTTTTACAATAGTCATTCCTCCACCAAATGTTACGGGTGTTCTGCATATGGGACACATGTTAAATAATACAATCCAGGATGTTTTGATTCGGCGTGCCCGCATGCAGGGGAAAAATGCTTGCTGGGTGCCGGGTACCGACCATGCGTCTATTGCTACGGAAGCAAAAGTTGTTGCAAAACTTAAAGCAGAAGGAATCGATAAAAACTCACTGAGCCGTGTTCAATTTCTGGAACATGCCTGGGCATGGAAAGAAAAACATGGTGGAATTATCCTTGATCAGCTCAAAAAACTTGGCGCTGCCTGCGACTGGGAAAGAACCAAATTCACTATGGATTCTGACTTAAGTGATGCAGTAACCGACACTTTTATCAGGCTGTACAAGGAAGGTTTGATTTATCGCGGGGTAAGAATGGTCAACTGGGACCCTTCTGCTCAAACGGCTGTAAGCGATGAAGAAGTAATTTATAAGGAAAATCCGGGTAAACTATTTCACGTAAAATACCTTACAGAAAATGGCTCGGATTCTATTACGATTGCCACAACCCGACCTGAAACAATTCTTGGTGATACTGCAATTTGTGTTCATCCTGACGATAGCCGGTATTCAGCGATGATTGGAAAAACTGTTCTGGTACCGCTGATAAACCGTCCGATTAAGATTATTGCCGATGAATACGTTGATATGACTTTTGGTTCCGGTGCTCTGAAAATCACACCGGCTCACGATATTAACGACTACCAGCTGGGAATAAAACACAAACTGGAGGTAATTGATGTGATTGCAGCAGATGGCACTATGAGTGAAGCGGCAACATTATTTGTTGGAGAAGATCGTTTTAAGGCGCGTAAACTAATGGTTAAGGCGCTGGAAGATGCCGGTCAGCTTGTTAAAACCGAGGAGATTATAAATAAAGTTGGTCACTCTGAAAGAACCGACGCAGTAATTGAACCCCGACTTTCGCTTCAGTGGTTTGTTGATATGAAACAGCTGGCAGGCCCGGCTTTGGAGGCTGTTACCAATGGTTCAGTGCAACTTCATCCTTCAAAGTTTATCAATACCTACCGGTATTGGATGGAAAATGTTAAGGACTGGTGTATCTCGAGACAGTTGTGGTGGGGACACCGCATTCCAGCCTGGTACTATAATAATGAGTTTGTTGTGGCCTCATCGGCCGATGAGGCCGTTAAAGAATTTGCAGCAAAAGGCATTATTGTTAGCACCTCAGAAATAAAGCAGGACGAAGATGTTGTCGATACCTGGTTCTCCAGCTGGTTGTGGCCTATTACTGTGTTTGATGCCCAAGCAATCAGAAAATCGCCGGACCAGTGGAATGAGGATTTGAAATATTATTATCCGACAAATGACCTGGTTACAGCGCCTGAAATCCTGTTTTTCTGGGTTGCACGTATGATTATGGCAGGAATAAAGTTCGCAGGCGATATACCATTCAAGAATGTTTATCTAACAGGAATCGTGCGTGATAAGCAAGGAAGAAAAATGTCCAAATCGCTTGGAAATTCTCCAGATCCATTGATGCTTATTGAGAAATTCGGTGCAGATGGAGTTCGTATTGGAATGCTGCTCACCTCACCGGCTGGAAACGACTTACCATTTGATGATAGTTTATGTGAACAGGGAAGGAATTTTAACAACAAGCTTTGGAACGCATTCAGATTGCTTCAATCCTGGGAAGTAAGCGACATAGCAGAAGACCCGGCTGCCGAAGAAGTATCGGAATGGTTTGTTTCACGTATAGCAGATGAAAAACTGAGGATTGATGACCTTTTTGAGAAGTACCGCATTTCGGAAGCACTGATGGCTTTGTACAAACTGGTTTGGGATGACTATTGTTCATGGTATCTTGAAGCAGTAAAACCAGGCTTTGGATCTCCGGTTTCTTCGAAAACAAAAAGTAAAGCGGCCTCTTTTATGAAGGATTTGCTTTGTATGGTACATCCGTTCGCTCCATTTATAACAGAAGAAATATGGTCTTTCCTACGCTCCGAAAATGAAGAACCTTTTATCCTGCTTAAGCAGGAATCGAAATTTGAGGAACCAGACCCAATAGCATTAAATCAATTTGAATTAACCCGGGAATTGATTTCGGCTATCCGGAATTTCAGAAGCAGCAAAGGGCTTTCTCCCAAAGATGCCATTCATTTGGTATGTCGCAGCCGTTCGGCCGAAGAAGGATTTCCGTTCAAAAGCACACTTTTGAAACTCGCCAACCTGAGTGACCTGGAGTTCAACTCTGATAAATCTTCGAACGGATTCAGTATTATGGTTCGGACAGACGAGTTTTTTATTGCAGCAGGGGAGCAAATTGATTTGGGAGATGAGAAAGAGAAACTCGAAAAAGACCTGGAATATTACCGGGGATTTTTGATTTCGGTAAGCAAAAAACTTAGCAATGAGAAGTTTGTTGCTAATGCAAAGCCTGAAATTGTTGAGAATGAAAGAAAAAAAGAAGCTGATGCCGTACAGAAAATCAAGTTGATAGAAGAACAATTAAAAGCTCTTGGAGTTTGAATTATTTAGTAACTTGACTTGTCTTCCAAACTACCGGTCATGAAACATCTTTTATCCATTTTTATTCTGTTTGCTTTTTCTATTTCATCGGCTCAGATTTCTTTAAATCAGGAAGATTATTTCAAATTCGGAAATAAATATTACCGCGGCTACTTAAATGCAGGGCTTGATACCATTGAAATGGAATCAACTTCCGGCGCTGCGCAAATGTGGGATTTTAGCTGGCTTGAAAGTGATATTACAGATTCACTGTTGGTTACCAAAGCAGATGTGACGCCATTTTTCAGCGAATTCCCGTCAGCAGAATTTGCCATCAGTACCCAGGCAAATAACTATTTTTATGAAGAATTAAATCCTGACGGAGTCAGAATTCTTGGCCGGGTTGTGTATGATGGAGTTCAGGATTTCAATACCATTTATCAATTCAATACTGTCGGGAATTCGTTTCAATTCCCAATGGAATATGGCACGAACTATTCCTTTTCATACGGTTACCGTGTGCAATATCCAGCTGTTTTTCCCGGGTCTGATTCGATTAGAAATTTCAATCATAGTGTCTTTAATATTGAAGTTGATGCCTGGGGAACTCTCATATTGCCGATGGGCCCATTTGATGTGATTCGTGTTAAACAAACAGCATATATCACCGATACGACGCAGATTTATGATTTTCCGGCGGGGTGGTTTAGTCCTACAGTGACATTAGATACTGTTGAAACATGGCTTTTTTATACAGAAGATATTGGCTATCGTTTAATGTCATACAGCCAGAGAATTTCCGGAACTAATAAAGGTTTGAACTGGATCCGGGATTTTGTTTTGGGCACAGATGAATTAAAGTATAACAGTACAGTACAGATTTTTCCGCAGCCGGCTGATCGCTATTTAAATTTCAGTAGTCCCGAATCCGGTATTTGCAAAATGATTGATATACATGGAAAACTAATTCAGGAAATAAATATTCAAAAAGGAACGAACCAAATAGATATTTCTCAATTTGCTCCCGGGATTTATTTATTGGGGATTCAGGAGAAATCCGGAAACTATTTGCGTCCTGCAAAATTCATTATTTCCAGATAAGGGAGATACATGTTACAATTAGGTTTTTCAACCTGTCCGAACGACACATTTATTTTTGATGCACTGGTTCATTCCCGCATCCTCAACTCTCCCGGATTCGAGGTACACCTGGCCGATGTGAGTGAATTGAACCAGTTATCTCTGGAAACAAAGCTGGACGTAACTAAATTGTCGTTTGGTGTAATATCGGATGTTAGCAATGCGTATCAGGTACTGGATTCAGGCAGTGCTTTGGGTTTTGGTTGCGGTCCATTATTAATTGCGCGCAGCATTCCACCTTCGGTGGAAGATTGGCTGAAAACAGCCCGGGTTGCTATTCCTGGAGAAAAAACAACGGCAAACCTCCTGCTTTCTATGGCTTTTCCAAATATTGGAAAGAAAATACCTATGCTTTTTTCAGATATAGAAGATGCTGTTGTGGCAGGTCATGCTGATGCTGGTTTAATTATTCACGAAAACCGATTTACCTATCAGGCTAAAGGATTATTTAAATTAATAGATCTTGGTGAATTCTGGGAGGCCAAAACCGGATTACCTGTGCCATTGGGATGTATCGCGGTTAAGCGTTCGCTTCCTGAAGACAAAAAGAAACTTATTCAGCAGCTGATTCGAGAAAGTGTTGAGTTTGCTTTTAAAAATCCCGAAGTCTCTTCTGAATATGTTTCAGCTCATGCTCAGGAAATGGATCCTGAAGTGATGAACATGCACATTAAATTATACGTGAATCAATTCAGTGTTTCTTTGGGAAGGGACGGCAGAAATGCAGTAAATCGTCTGATGTCGGAAGGAATAAAAGCAGGAATTATCAGGGAGCCTGTTCATCCGCTTTTTGTGGATCCTGATTAATAAAATCGAAGGGGAAATTATAAACCTCGGTGATGCTGGATTTGCGCACCGGACCAAAAACATGCGGAAAAAATCCTGAACCGTCATCAGCTGCTTCATAAATTAAAGGAACATGAAGCTGCTTTGTATCAATTTTCAGTATACATATATCTTCACGATTCTCAAAGAACCTGTTTAGGGTAGACTGTAATTGTTCCAATCGGGAACAATGTATAAAGCCCTCAGTATCCAGTGTATCTATTGAATAAACGGATTCATCCGATTGATCCAGCCAACTGGAATTATCGGCAATGTGATAAATGAACTGCGGTGCAGGCATTTTTATGATGCAAAATTATTAATTAAAGCCCGAACTGCCCAACTCAGGATGCACTTATTGGATTTTATTAAACGGGATTCGTTGATTTGAATAATAAGCATGAAGTAAAAAGGACGTAAGATTAAACAAGAAAATTCACAAACAATGAATTTGACTTATGCGTAAAGAGTGCAAAAAATCCAATCATATGAGTAAATACGTTACGCGCATTTTTGTAGTCGAAGACAATGAGTTTTTCTCCCAACTCATAAAGCAAAAACTCGAATTAAATGATTCGAATGAAGTAACGCTTTTCAGCAACGGAGAAGATTTTAAGGCTGCATTGCATCAAAATCCTGACATCGTTGTTTTGGATTATAATTTACCAAACTCAAATGGTATTGACCTGTTAAAAGAGATCAAGAATTTCAATGATCAGATTAAGACAATTCTGCTTTCCGGACAAGAAAAAATTGAGGTCGTAATTGAAGCATTTGAGAATGGAGCGGAGGAATATATAAAGAAAGATGACAATGCGCTTACCATGCTGGATTTAAAAATCCAGAAACACGCGAGCAGCGTTAATCTTGCCAAGGAAGTTGATACACTTCGTGACCAGATTATTGACCGTCACAGATACGATCGTATTATTGGAGAAAGTCAGGCCATTTTAAAGGTATTGCGCCTGATACAAAAAGTGGAAAAAACGAATATGCTTGCCTTGATTACCGGAGAAAGTGGCACTGGTAAAGAATTGGTAGCATCGGCAATTCACTACAATTCGGCTAGAAAAAATCGTCCATTCGTAGCAGTTAACGTAGCTGCAATTCCGGAAGACTTGATGGAAAGTGAATTATTCGGACATGAGCGTGGTGCATTTACCGGTGCAGACAGCAAACGTATTGGAAAATTTGAAGAAGCAAACGAAGGAACTATTTTCCTGGATGAAATTGGGGAAATGGATGTTCACATGCAAACAAAACTATTACGTGTATTGCAGGAAAGCAAAATTACCAGACTTGGCTCGAACAAGGAAATACCCTTAAATGTGAGGGTAATAGCCGCGACCAATAAAAACCTGGCACAAAGGGTTAAGGATGGTAAAATGCGTGAGGACTTATATTACAGACTTCAAGGCTTTTTGATACACCTTCCACCGCTTCGTGAACGCGGAAATGATATTTTACTGCTGGCTAAAAGCATGCTTAAGCAATTCTGTGATGCGAACAAAAAAAAAAAAAAATCATTT
>JAGQVC010000439.1 GCA_020438185.1 Bacteroidota bacterium | reverse complement strand
CCCGGGCCCGACACCGACCTTGACCGCGTCCGCCCCGGCCTCGGCGAGTGCCAGTGCGGCTTCCGCCGTGGCGATGTTGCCCCCGACCACGTCCACGGCGGTGTCCCTCTTCAGCCGCGCCACCATGTCCAACACTCCTTGGCTGTGACCGTGCGCGGTGTCCACCACGACGAAGTCCACACCAGCCTCGACCAGGGTCATGGCCCGCTTGTAGGAGTCCTCGCCGACGCCTACTGCCGCGCCCACGACCAGACGGCCCGCGGGGTCCTTCGTCGCGGCCGGGAAAGCCTCCGACTTCAGGTAGTCCTTGACGGTGATCAGACCGCGGACCCGGTTGTCCTCATCGACCAGGGGCAATTTCTCGATCTTGTGACGGCGCAGCAGGCTCAATGCCTCGCCCGGATCGATGCCGAGGTGTCCGGTCACCAGGGGCGCCTTGGTCATGATGTCGGCGACGGGGACCGTGCGGTCCTCCTCGAAGCGCATGTCGCGGTTCGTGACG
>JAGQVC010000438.1 GCA_020438185.1 Bacteroidota bacterium | reverse complement strand
TGACGGAACACCATTGCATACGTTTGATGATTTTGTGAAAACAGCCGATGTAAAACCGGTGAAAAATGTTACTGATGCAACCCGTTCAGTCAAATCGGTACTGGATGCATTTGCCACCATACTTGTTAAACAACGTCAAATTCTTGCTATTGCAGCCGAAGCTGATGACGAAGGCACCAATGCCATGATGAGTGATTATATCCGCGAGCAGGAAAAACTTGTTTGGATGTATAATGCTTATTTGAGTAAGTAATTTATTAATGATTTTGGTGGATAACAGAAGGGATTTGTAATTCCTTCTGTTTTCTTTTTGTTATTATCGGTCTCCAAAGTCTTGAAGCCGAATGACCCAATGTTTTTCTGTGAATATCTTTTGTTTTTAATCAAAAGAATTGATAACGACTGTTTATTCGTAAAAAATAAATTATTTTCACCGAGTAGATTTAGAGTGATATATGTCATGAATATTCTGAGTTGATTTAACTAAAATTGCAATTTAAAAAAAAAAAAAAAAAATACTTTTCTT
>JAGQVC010000042.1 GCA_020438185.1 Bacteroidota bacterium | reverse complement strand
GTGCAGATTGCCAATCTTGCAAACTTTGCCGGACATATTTATGGCGCCCAGATTGGCTTACTGAACATTGCAGGCAAAGTTACCGGCTCCCAGATCGGACTTATTAACTACTGCGATACCGTAACGGGCTTGCCTCTCGGATTAATCAGCATTGTTAAAACAGGGGTGCATCAACTCGAAATATCCTCTTCGGATGCGAGCAGCCTGATTGTGGCACTCAAAACCGGCACACCACGCCTTTACAATGTATTGAGCGCCGGAATGTTCGATGTGCAAAATCCTTCATTGGCCAGTTTCGGTTACGGTATAGGCGCAATGACGAAGCAGCGACGCAAAATTGGTTTCGGGGCAGAGCTGGTTGTTTCGGCCGTATTCAATGAGTCCTTCAAAGCCGGAATTGTTCCGGATTTCTGGGGAAGGCTTAGCCCATCGGTTTCATACCGCCCGGTTAAATGGCTGAGTATTTTTGCAGGACCCGTTGCCCATGCATATCTCATTGATGTGAGCAATCAAAGTGGTCCTCATCCCGAAAATTATATTCGCGACACTTATTCCTTTAACGCCGGTTCGGGTTCAGGCTCCGCCTGGATTGGCTGGCAGGCAGGCATCAGATTATTTTAATTAGAAGCGATAGCGGTTCGCAATTCAACTAATTTTGCGACTTATGTCGGATCCCGGATTGAGAAAAGCCTATATCGAATTGCATCTGGCAGTTTTTCTTTTCGGTTTCACCGGAATATTAGGCAAGCTTATTCAGGTTGATGCAATTGTTCTGGTGTGGCATCGCATCTGGCTTACAGCCATTTTCATGTTTTTACTCGTGCTGGTTACGAGACGATGGCAAAAAATACCTTTAAAAAAGCTCCCCGAAATTGCTCTCATTTCAACACTGATTGTCACGCACTGGGTGCTTTTTTACGCGTCTATTAAACTGGCAGGAGTTTCGGTTGCAATGATATGCCTGTCATCGATAACATTTTTTACAGCCATATTCGAACCTCTGGTATTTAAAACCCGCTTTGTGCCGCTGCATTTCCTTTTCGCCACTGTGGTAATCTTCGGCATTTATCTCATGGCGAACGACCAACAGGAACAAACCGCCGGCATCATTGTAGGAATCATTTCGGCCATGTTCAGTTCCTTGTTCACCGTATTTAACAAACGTATTCTTCCGGCCTACCGGCCGAGGATGTTGTCGTTTGTGGAGATGTCTCTTGGTTTTGTGATGCTCACATTGATGCTGCCTTTGTTCAATTTATTTTTCCCGATGGATTTCAGACTACCGTCTGATGAAGACTGGCTGTACTTGATTCTGTTGAGTTTCTTTTGCACAGTTGTAGCATTCAACCTCTCACTTAACGCCTTAAATAAGCTCAGCGCATTCACGGTTAATCTGGCCATCAATCTGGAGCCGGTTTATGCCATCATTCTGGCATTCGTGTTTTTTAAGGAATACGAAATGCTTGGAACCGGCTTTTACATTGGCACCACTCTAATTTTACTTTCCGTAATCGGTGATGCTCTCATCCGCCGCAAGGCGAGAAAACCGAAGCTACCTTAAACTAAGCGGCAACAAACGCAACCCGAAGACAATTCCTTTAAGCGAATACGGTATATCGGCGTATGCTTCGTTTCGTTTCTCGTAATTGGCAAAAACAAAAAAAATCAGGTAATCAAGCGGATACCAGTAAAATCCGGTTTGAATCCGGTATTTAATTAAATCGGGCGTGTTATTGAGCAGTGAGGAGCGATTCTCGAGAACATTCGTAACATTTCCCGAATAACCTTGCATGCTCCAGTACAGGCGTTGTGCAATACGAGTAGTTATGTTTGGCTTTATAACGTAACCGGATTCCGTATCCGAGAATTTAATGATTGCTGCAACTCCTAGCTGCAAGCGGTTATCGCCATGTGGGAACCAGGTTACACCTGCCGTATTTTGCAGGTTACTTTCGTAGCCAAAATTTGAAAACGCCAGTTCATTTTCGATTTGCCAATGGTTCCTTCGGAACGAAAACCCACCCGAAACAGTTTGATAATCAAAATATCTGGTAAGGGCGCCAACTTCAACAGGCTTAAAGGTAGCCCTGATGAGGTTACCCGTAGCAAAAGCTGTCAAACCCGAAAGCCAGCTTCCTGAAACAGAGGCATATACATTCTGCTGATGGATATCGCCGTAGTAATATGTCTGCTTCACATCCTGAGCCAGTGCAGTTAGGCCAAATCCGCCGGCAGGCGAAAAACTACCGCCTGCACTTAAATAAGTAAGATTGCCAATGTCTGGTGAGTCGCTAAAACGGTATGCGCCTTCGGCGGAAATTCCCGTCAGGGCTTTTCTGCCACTGTGGTAAACAAATGCACCAAGATTTTCCAGGCGCCTTTCTGCTTTCGATAACTCCTGCCAGCGTCCCGTAAAAAACAGCGAACCGGCCAAACGTTTGAGAGCAAAAGTGTCGGCAGTGTTCAATTTCACTGCCTTGCGAAATTCATTGGCTGAACGGTGAAAATCGCCTTTCATGTAAAATGCTTCGGCAATACGATACCTCAAATAATAATAATCGCTGCCGGAAGCTTCAAGAAGTTCATCGCGGTAAGTAATAAGCGAATCCCAGTTCGATTGCAGATACCAGGCATACGAAAGTGAATCGGCCGGCAGGCCCGGGACCTGAGCAAAGGCTAAATTTTGAGTAACCTGAAGGAAACTAATCGCGATTACTATCCGAACCCGAAACTTAAGCATGGGCCGAAAGTACCAACAATAATTAAAATGATGAAAAAGGAGTTACTCAGCTTAACCTACGCTGCCTTCCAGACTCACAGAAAGAAGCTTTTGTGCTTCCACTGCAAATTCCATCGGCAGTTGATTCAAAACTTCCTTGCAGTAACCGTTAACGATTAGCCCGATTGCCTTTTCAGTATCAATGCCACGCTGGTTGCAGTAAAAAAGCTGGTCTTCGCCAATTTTTGATGTAGTTGCTTCGTGTTCAACAGTTCCTGTTGGATTGTTGATTTCGATATATGGGAATGTGTGCGCCCCGCAGGTATCGCCCATCAGCAGCGAATCACACTGAGAAAAGTTTCTTGAATTAGATGCTCCTGCAGCTATACGCACCAAACCGCGGTAGCTGTTCTGGCTGCGACCCGCCGAAATACCTTTCGATATAATGGTTGAACGGGTGTTTTTACCCAGGTGAATCATCTTGGTGCCTGTATCGGCCTGCTGCATGTTGTTAGTTACCGCAACCGAATAAAATTCACCAACAGAATCATCGCCTTTAAGGATTACACTCGGGTACTTCCAGGTAATTGCCGAACCGGTTTCAACCTGGGTCCAGGATATTTTTGATTTACGTCCTGCACAAATTCCGCGCTTCGTAACGAAGTTGTAAATACCACCTTTCCCGTTTTTGTCGCCCGGATACCAGTTTTGAACTGTGCTGTATTTCACTTCTCCATTTTCGTGGGCAACTATTTCAACAACGGCAGCATGCAACTGATTTTCATCGCGCATGGGTGCTGTACAGCCTTCGAGATAACTCACGTAGGCGCCTTCGTCAGCAATTATGAGGGTACGCTCGAACTGTCCGGTACCTGAAGCATTAATCCTGAAATACGTAGAAAGTTCCATCGGGCAGCGAACACCTTTGGGAATGTAACAGAATGAGCCATCAGAGAAGACAGCTGCATTAAGCGCCGCATAAAAGTTATCGGTATAAGGAACAACCGAACCCATGTATTTTTTTACCAGTTCGGGGTGATCATGAACCGCTTCGCTGAATGAACAAAAAATGATTCCGAGCTCTGCAAGCTTGGCTTTGAAAGTGGTTTTTACCGAAACGGAGTCAATTACCGCATCAACGGCAACTCCTGTAAGTCGTTTCTGCTCTTCGAGCGAAATTCCCAGCTTTTCGAAAGTTTTTAATAATTCGGGGTCAACTTCGTCAAGACTATTCAGCACCTTTTTCTTTTTGGGTGCCGCATAATAAATAATGTCCTGAAAATCTATTTTGGGATACTGAATATGCGCCCAGTGCGGCTCTTGCATGGTTTGCCAGTAACGGAAAGCTTTCAAACGGTATTCAAGCAGCCACTTTGGTTCCTTTTTCTTAGCTGAAATAAAACGCACAATATCTTCATTCAGGCCTTTTGGTGCCGAATCCATCTCGATATTCGTGGTGAATCCGTACTTATAGTCCGAATTAATATGCGATTCCAGTAAGTCGTTTCCCTGAGCTGCCATTTTATTCTTTCAATTTATACTGCGAAACTTTCGCCGCAACCGCAGGTGCGCGTTGCGTTCGGATTATTAAACGAAAAACCCTTTCCGTTTAATCCTCCCGAATATTCCAGAACGGTTCCAACCAGATAAAGGAAACTCTTTTTATCAACCAGAATTTTAATTCCCTTGTCCTCAAAAAGCTGATCTCCATCTGTCATTTTTCCGTCGAAATCCATTTTGTACGACAAACCTGAACAACCGCCCCCTTCAACACCAACACGCAGATAACTGTCGTGGCTAAGCTTACTTTCGTCCATCAGACTGAGTAATTTTTCCTTTGCTGTTTCAGATACGCTTATCATAATTCAATCTTTAAAAGAAAACGCAAAAATAAGGTGCTTGTTCCAAATAACCTCATTTTATTTAGAATAGTTCTAAACTAGTGCGGATTTGCGGCAAATTGACCACTTAGACCGGCAGATTTATTTGATATTGATGCGGTAAAAAATATTTTTGTTTTCCACCAAAGCCTTAACAAATGGAATTCAGGGAAGCTGACCTGCAGATAGAGAAGCAACTTAAAAATTGGCTCGACTCTACGCAGTCAACACCTATCAACCGAAGTGTTTCGGGTTTTATTGAACAAGCCGGGCAATCACTTGATATGCTTTCAGATGCCCGTATCGGGGCATTTATTTACAATTTCACCGAAGGGAATTATTATTATTTCAATGACTACTTCGCTCATCTCATGGGCGTTACCAGAAGTTATATTGAGTCGGCCGGCATTCGGATAACTCAGGAAAAAGTGCACCCCGAAGATTTCCTTAAGTGTTTAAATATCACTCAGCAAGCTTTGCAACAGTTTGGAGAAATGAAAGATGCGGAACGCGAAACAACACAATTCAGGTTTTTTTTCAGACTTCGCCAAAACGGAGATGATTACAGCTGGGTTATGCAAAGCAACCGTCATGTAAAATGGGATCCGAATCTGCCGAGTCTTGATCTGGCATACATCGTTGAGTTATTCAACGAATCACATCCGTTTAAGGTGATGGGAGTGCTTCAAACCTCAAAACGATCTGTAGAAATTTTCCCTTCGGGCGAAATAGAATTGCTTGCACAGCTTACTGCTCGTGAAATGGAAATTCTCCGGCTAATCGCCGGAGGACTGGCATCAAAGGAAATATCGGAGAAACTGGTAATTTCGGAAAACACGGTAAAATCGCATCGGAAAAATATCCTGCACAAGCTTCAAGTAAAAAATATGATGCAGGCAGTTAACATACTTGCAACACTCAACAGGTAATTTTAAGCTAAATATTCGCGATACACTTTTTCAGCCCACAGCCGGTACATTTCGGCTGAATAATGGAGATTGTCCGCAACCAGCAAATTTTTCAGGGCTTCATCACGCGTTAAGCCTGTTATATCGCAGTAAAAAACTCCTTCATTCGAACAGATGGCTTTATTTATTGCATTAAACTGATCGATTTCTTTTGCAATCTGCTCCCGGTTCCGGCCCTCCGCAAAAGGAGTAGTGCCCCAGTCAGGAATGGACAATACGATAACATGTTCTTTGTTGCCACCGGCAAAACCTATGGCCTGGTTTAGTAAATCTGCAAATTCCTGTTCATAATCATCCGGGTGCAGCCCGCGATACTGATTATTTACGCCAATTAGCAAGCTAACCAAATCATAAACTCCGGCTGGCTTTGCCTGCTCAATACCTGCTTTTAACTCAGAAGTTGTCCAACCAGTAACTGCAATAATTTCAGGTTTTTCAAACCCGGCTCCAGGCAAATTGACTAAATAATCCGAAAAACGATTTCCTTCCGGCACACCTTCACCTATTGTATAGGAGTCGCCAAGTGCTAAATAACGTTTCATGAAATACTCAAAGTTCCTTTCTGAGCCTGGCTACAGGAATGTTTAATTGTTCACGGTATTTGGCAACCGTTCGCCTGGCTATATTGTATCCTTTTTCACGCAACACCTGGGCTAACTGATCATCGGTTACAGGCTGTGACTTATTTTCATTCTGAACAGCTTCTTCAAGAATTTTCTTCACCTCACGTGTTGAAACCTCTTCACCCGAATCGGTTGAAAGCGATTCAGAAAAGAAGGATTTCAGCAGTTTCGTCCCGAAAGGGGTCTGTATGTATTTCGAATTTGCGACACGTGAAACAGTAGAAATATCCAGCCCTACCTTTTCAGCGATATCCTTCAGAATCATCGGACGCAACTTCGTTTCGTCACCATCCTGAAAATACTCATACTGATACTCAAGAATCGCCTGCATGGTAAGCATAAGCGTTTGTTGCCTCTGCCTGATTGCATCGATAAACCAGCGTGCCGAATCAATCTTTTGTTTCACAAATAAAACGGCATCCTTGTCCTGCTTGTCCTTAAGTTTGCCGGCTTTTGCATAATGTTCCAGCATTTCCTGGTACGTTCTCGAAATTTTTAGTTCGGGAGCATTTCTCGAATTCAGGTACAGTTCCAGGTTACCTTCGTTATTCGAAAGAATAAAATCGGGCGTGATGTGCTGAGTGTTCTTTTGATTATCGCTTTGTGAATTTCCAGGTTTGGGGTTCAGCTTGAGGATTTCCTTAATGGCATCGCGCAATTCATCTTCTTCCAGTTCAAGTTTTTTCATGATGCGCTCATAATGCTTCCTGGAAAAATCATCCATGCATTCGCGGATAATCACTGCTGCCGTTCTCAGTTCAACAGTCTGGTACTCTTTACGTTCCAACTGAATAAGCAGACATTCCTGCAAGGTTCTTGCACCAATTCCCGGAGGATCGAGTTGCTGGACTTCCTTCAATAATTCCACAATCTCCTTGTCATCGGTCATGATGTTCTGCGAAAAAGCCAGATCATCAACTACCGATTCGATTTCCCGACGCAGGTATCCGTCTTCATCCAGATTCCCGATCAGGTAGGCAGCAATTTCAAAATCACGTTCATTAAGTCCGCGTAATCGAAGCTGTTCAATTAACTGCTCCTGAAAAGTTGTTCCGCCGGCAAATGGAATCTCGCGCCGCTCGTCATCAGGACTGTAATTGTTCGCACTCAGCTTATAAGCCGGAGTTTCATCATCATCAATATAGCTGCTTAAATCAAAGTCATCCCGATTCTGGTCTGCGTGGTCTTCCTGTTCAGCATCACTTTCTGATGTGAATGGGTCCTCATATTCCGAATCGTTGTCATCATTCTCTTCATCCCTGCCCTCTTCCAAAGCAGGATTTACTTCAAGCTCCTCTTTTATACGCTGTTCAAGCGCCGCTGTTGGCACCTGCAGCAGTTTCATAAGTTGAATTTGCTGTGGACTCAACTTCTGCTGCAATTTCTGTTGAAGACTTTGTTTTAACATATCCCTGCAATTTTATCAAATAATGGTAGTGCTTTCTCTGATTTCTTAAATCATGATTCAAACAAAACGAATATTACAACCAAATATCATGTAAGAAAAATACAAAAAACGATAATTCCCGCTTCGCGCGATGCAAACCACTGATTTTTTTAATGCTGATTTTCAACTATTTAACAATACTACACCTCTTGCCATGTATCTTAATTTCACACGTTCCGTAACTTCACTCGATGTAACTTTTTAACCTAATCTTACAATGATGAATCTTTTATCTAAAACTTCAGCTGCCATCCTGGTACTTGGTATGGCAGGAGCTTCAAACCTGAACGCTCAAAACATTGCCTGCGGAAACAATGGCAACAAAGTGCTTGTATGTCATATCCCACCGGGAAATCCGGCCAATGCACATACTATTTGTATAAGTGCTAATGGTGTACCTGCGCACGTACCGGGAAACAATCAGCACAATGACTTCCTCGGCGATTGCTGGGCAGGTTGCACCGGAATGGAAATCATTTCAGTAAATCAGGGTAAGCGAAGCAACGGTACCGATGTTCCTGCTGATCGTTCTATTCAGTCAAGAATGCTTGGAACTCCTGATGGTGTTAACGCAGCTGACGGTTTCTACTCGCTTGGTTTTGGCGGTGAAGTAATTATCAAAATGGATGGTGGAATTCTGAATCGTCCGGGTAACGACCTTAAACTGTATGAAACAAGCTTTGGTCAGCCGGCTTGTGACGATTATCCTGAGCATGCCGATATTTATGTATCACCTGACATGGTTTCATGGGCTTATGCAGGTCGTGTTTGCCAGGATGGTGAATTTGACATCGCTCCGTTTGACTGGATTCAGTTTGTGAGAATCGTTGATGTTTCAGAAGCTTCAGATTTCTCAGGTGTGGTAGATGGTTATGATGTGGATGGAATTCAGTGTATTCCGTACAATTCTCCTGCTCGTCTTGCCGGTACTTCTTCCGAAGATCTTCACGGTGAAGCTTCTATGTCTGTTTTCCCTAATCCTGCCGATGGCAGAGTGAACATTCTTTTCGAAGAAATGGAAAACGAACAGGTACAGCTTTCAATCGTTGATGCTCTTGGCAGAATCGTTTACAATCAGCAGATCTTTGTTTCTGAAGAACACCAAACTTCTACAATCGAAACAAACTCTTTCGCACCGGGAATTTATTCTGTGCGCATTGATGGTCAGGACGTTTCACACGTTCAACAACTTGTGATTAAGTAATACTTCAGAAAGCTCCACTAAAGTGGAGCTTTCTTTTAATAATTTATATGTACATACATTTATTACCTTTGTATAAAAATTCAATCATGGATACCAGAACAGTCCAATATATTCTCCCGGCGTATGAAATCGAAATGGGTGAACTGCGCGTTAAACAAGCTTTTCCAACTCAAAAGGTTGACTACCCCGATCCATTTTTATTGCTACATCACGCACGA
>JAGQVC010000437.1 GCA_020438185.1 Bacteroidota bacterium | reverse complement strand
TGGTCTTGATGAATTCGAAGGGATTGTACTCTGCTGCCGGCACCTGCTTGAGCGCAGCTGCATGGATGACGATGTCGACACCTTCGAGTGCTCGCTTGAGCCGGCTTTCGTCGCGCACATCGCCGAGAAAAAATCGCAGGCCGGGATATCGGTCGGCCGGAAACTCCTGCGCCATGTCAAACTGCTTGAGTTCGTCGCGCGAAAACACGACCAGACGCCGCACCTCAGGATGCGCGGCGAAGACACTGCGCACGAAGTGCTTGCCGAACGATCCCGTTCCGCCGGTGACCAATACCGATTTACCCGCAAGCATGCGCGATCCTGCCATTCATGTGATTCAGCTCATGTGTACCGGCCAGAGGCTGGCCGGCGGCGGCAGCATTAGCAAGGCATGCCGGCAATGGAAAGGGTCGGTAACGCGACAACTCCCTCAGCGCGGCAGCAGCGTTTCGATCCTGCCTGTCAGCCAATAGGCGAGAAGGCCGATCCATTCCTTGACCACGATGCTTGTCTTGAGGAACTGGCCTGCCA
>JAGQVC010000436.1 GCA_020438185.1 Bacteroidota bacterium | reverse complement strand
TAGATCTGACTTCAATTCGATTTGACTTCGCTGATTCCGAATTCATTCGCCGGAACTTCAAACCGCGGACAATTCGCTCACTGACAACTGATTTTGCTTCGACTTGATTTCGCACCGGTGATTTTGGATTTCGTTTCAGCCGAGCTGATTCAACTGCATCGACACGATTTCGATTCTGTGAATTTTGAATGCTTTATCTCGACGACTTTTTATTAATCGACTGAAACTGCAATGACTGAATTCAGACGCAGCCAGCGCAAGTGTTGACCAAAAACGCCGTATAACAACAAATTTGCGCTATTTGGGCTTTCGGTGGAAATCGGGGCGATTCGTTTTTTATTACTTTAGTGCACGGACGAGCGGCTTTTCGGTTTCAAATCCCAAACATCGCAAATCTGCAAACGTTAGCTGTAATCTCATTTTTGCTTTCGTTCCATAAGGTCGATTTCGTTAAAAGGACAAGTTTCGACAAACTAATAATTTGAGAGATTTTGCATTTGTATTTCGCTTGGACTTTTGACAATTGAATTTCAGCTGACTT
>JAGQVC010000435.1 GCA_020438185.1 Bacteroidota bacterium | reverse complement strand
TGGTATTTGCTTTCGTTAGTAGAGTCTGGCGTTGGTAGTTTCGGGTCTCGTTTCGCCTGGGTCTGCTTGCGGTACGTGTGCCTGCAAGAGATCTAGAGTGGCGCTCTCGGAGTCTAGTTTTTTTAACGTAGTAGTAGATGTAGTAGTAGATCAGGAGATTGAGTAGGTGGCAAATAAAGACCTCTCGAAGTTGCGAAACATCGGTATTATGGCCCACATTGATGCTGGGAAGACCACTACTACCGAGCGGATTTTATTTTATACCGGTATTAACTATAAGATCGGTGAAGTGCATGAAGGTGCAGCTACCATGGACTACATGGAGCTGGAGCAAGAGCGGGGGATTACAATTACCTCTGCTGCTACGACATGTACATGGTCTGGATCTAATGGAGATCTTCCTGAGCACCAAATCAATATTATCGATACCCCTGGTCACGTAGACTTTACTATCGAAGTAGAGCGAAGTTTGCGAGTTCTCGATGGTGCCGTTGCAGTATTTGATGCTGTAAACGGGGTTGAGCCACAGTCCGAAACTGTTTGGCGACAAGCGACAAA
>JAGQVC010000434.1 GCA_020438185.1 Bacteroidota bacterium | reverse complement strand
AGGTAAAGAGTTTATTGGCAACGATAAGTGTGCTTTAATTTTGGGCGATAATATTTTTTATGGTACAGGTTTAGAAGAATTATTGGTTCAAAACAATAATCCAGATGGTGGTGTTATATATGCATATCATGTTTCTGATCCAGAACGATATGGCGTAGTAGAATTTGATAAAGATTTAAAAGCTATTTCTATCGAAGAAAAACCTACTAAACCAAAATCTAATTTTGCAGTGCCTGGTTTGTATTTTTATGATAATTCTGTGATTGATATTGCTACAAATTTACAACCAAGTGCAAGAGGAGAATATGAAATTACCGATGTAAACAAAGCATATTTAGAAATGAATAAGTTACGCGTTGGAATTTTAGACAGAGGCACAGCTTGGTTAGATACAGGAACATTTGATTCATTAATGCAAGCATCGCAGTTTGTACAAGTAATTGAACAAAGACAAGGATTAAAAGTAGGTTGTATTGAAGAAGTGGCTTTTAAAAAAGGATTTATCAATGCTGAAAAACTAAATGAAATTGCTCAGCCATTATTAAAATCTGGATATGGTGA
>JAGQVC010000433.1 GCA_020438185.1 Bacteroidota bacterium | reverse complement strand
TCTCCGTTTTTACTGATCTTACGCGCTGCATTCATCACAGTGATGGTGGTTCCGTGAACGATTCCCTGAGGACCGATATACATGAAGGATCCGGCTGTCATTTGACCATACTGTGACACACCCAGTGCATTGAATTTTTCCCAGTGATCCGGTGAAGAGTAATTTGGAATAACCATGCCATTGGTCACTACAACTCGTGGTGCATCCTTATGAGAAGGGAAAAGGCCCATGGGATGACCCGAATAAAGCACCAGCGTTTGCTCATCGCTCATGGTTGCCAGGTATTTCATGGCGATTCGATACTGTGCCCAGTTTTGAAAAACAGCGCCGTTTCCACCGTAAGTGATCAGTTCATGCGGGTGCTGTGCTACAGCGTAATCGAGGTTATTGCTAAGCATAAGCATAATGGCGGCAGCCTGCTTCGATTGGTACGGAAATTCTTCAATACTACGTGCTGAAATAGGATAATCCGGCCGAAAGCGATACATATAGATCCTTCCGTATTCTTCCAGTTCCTGCTTGAATTCAGGGGCCAAAATTTCATGGTACTTTGGATCAAAATA
>JAGQVC010000432.1 GCA_020438185.1 Bacteroidota bacterium | reverse complement strand
CAGTAGTTGATAGCCCTTTAAACGCGGGTAAGCTTGTGCTTTCGCCAACGCGAACTTATGCTCCAATAATAAAGGAGGTTTTATCGCAATTCTGCAATAAGGAAATACATGGAATGATACATTGTAGTGGTGGGGCGCAGACTAAAATCCTTCATTTTGTTGAAAACCTCCATATCATCAAAGATAATATGTTTGAAATTCCGCCACTTTTCAAGCTTATTCAGTCTGAAAGCGGTACCGATTGGAAGGAAATGTATCAAGTTTTTAATATGGGGCATAGGATGGAGCTTTATGTTCCCGAAGAAATTGCTAACTCTATTATAGAAATTTCTGAATCTTATAATGTAGAGGCTCAAATTGTGGGCAGGGTGGAAGCGGCTTCTTCTAAAAAATTGACTATCAAATCTGCGATGGGTGAATTTGTATATTAATATTTTCAACTACATTCGCAGATGATTTTGATCTGATTAGGTTTCATTATCATATTATTGAGAGCGGAAGTCAGGGAAAATTTTCTTCAAAAATTACAAAATAGGGATAGGTATTTTGGCTGTTTTTTTATCATTTTAAG
>JAGQVC010000431.1 GCA_020438185.1 Bacteroidota bacterium | reverse complement strand
ATATATGACTGCCCCTCCCATTCACCGCGAAAGATGATTGGAGTTCCCGGCAACCAGGATGTTTCCAGAATGGTTCCGAAAAAGTACTTTTTTACAAGGTCAGGGTTAATTAATGCCTGCCACACCTCTTCAACTTTGAAAGGTAAAACAGCAGTTACACTGGAAAGATGATTCTTTTGCATAATGGTTATTAAATTTATTCTGTTTCGTCAATTTCAATTTGAAATCCGGCAAGTAATCCGGCCAAGGCATCCTGATTAAAGACTGCACCCTTTAAATTATTAGCTGCAGGGTTAATTATCAACCCTCTGGTCCCTCGAAAATCACATTTTTGAAAAGAGGATTTATCAAATGTATTATCTCCGAATTCACAACCGGTAAAACTGGATTCATTAAAATCGCACTCTGAAAAATCAACGCCTTGTAATCTGCAGGAAACAAAACGGCTCCTATGCATTTTGATTTTATAAAAAGAACTGTGGTCAAGAACACAGTCTGTATAATACATTTGCAAACCTATAGGATTGCATTGATCAAACCTGATTCCCAATAATTTACAAGATTTAAAATGTAC
>JAGQVC010000430.1 GCA_020438185.1 Bacteroidota bacterium | reverse complement strand
CGTCAGACAGGTATTAATGCCATCAACATCAATGATGGTGATGAACTGATTGAAGCAAAACTTACCAATGGCAACAATGAAATATTACTTGCCGTGAAATCAGGACGTGCCATCCGTTTCAACGAAAACACAGTGCGTACGGTAGGACGTAATTCTATTGGAGTGAGAGGAGTATCACTCGACAATGAAAAAGATGAAGTAATAGGAATGGTTTGTGTGCAGAATCCAAAAGAAGAAACCATTCTTGTGGTGAGCGAAAAAGGTTATGGCAAGCGCAGCGACCTGGAAGATTACCGTGTGACCAATCGAGGTGGAAAAGGAGTGAAGACCATGAACATTACCGACAAAACAGGCGACCTCATTGCCATAAAATGTGTGACGGAAGGGGATGACCTGATGATCATCAACAAATCCGGTATTACCATTCGTATGGAAGTAAAAGATCTTCGCATCATGGGAAGAAATACGCAGGGAGTAAAGCTGATTCGACTGGATGATGATGACTCCATTGCTTCAGTAGCTAAGGTTGATGTGGATGAGGCAGAACCTGAAGCAGAGAATACTGTTGAAAATAC
>JAGQVC010000429.1 GCA_020438185.1 Bacteroidota bacterium | reverse complement strand
CTATGCCTGACCAATTACACATATACAATAGCTTAACCAGAAAGAAGGAATTGTTTGTTCCCATAAATCCTAATCATGTAGGATTATATGTTTGTGGTCCAACAGTTTACAGCGATGTTCATTTAGGAAATGTTCGATCTTTTATGTCGTTTGATATTGTATATAGATACTTATGCCATTTAGGCTATAAGGTAAGATATGTAAGAAACATCACTGATGTAGGGCATTTGGTAGACGATGCCGATGAAGGAGAAGATAAAATTGCTAAAAAAGCAAGGATAGAGTCTTTGGAACCGATGGAGATTGTTCAAAAATACACCAATGGCTTTCACCATATCATGCGGTTGATGAATATCATCGATCCAAGTATTGAACCTACTGCAACAGGTCATATAATTGATCAAATTGAAATGGTTAAGCGAATCATTGACAATGGTTATGCTTATGAGGTCAATGGCTCTGTTTATTTTGATGTAGAAAAGTACAGCAAACAACATAACTACGGTGAGCTTTCCGGTAGAATTATTGAAGACATGCAGGAAAGTGGTCGTGACTTAGATAGCCAAGACGAAAAAAGAA
>JAGQVC010000428.1 GCA_020438185.1 Bacteroidota bacterium | reverse complement strand
CTTGGTTTAAAAACCAGAAGAAGAAAATACACTAACAGTTTAATCGTTAAGTCTAGAAGAGCTAAGAAGAAAAGACGTAAATAAAAAATAATAACAAAGATATAATAATTATCCATTATGGCTAGAAGTAGTAAAAAAGGACCTTATGTAAACGAGAGACTCATGAGTAAAATCATGAAGATGATCCAAACAGGTGATAAAAAAGTTATCAAAGTTTGGTGCAGAAACTCAGATATTGCTCCTGAATTCGTAGGATTTACAATTGCGGTTCATAATGGTAAACAACATATCCCAGTATTTATTACCGAAAACATGGTAGGTCACAAACTTGGAGAATTCGCTCCAACTAGAATATTCAGAAATCATGGTGGTAAACAAAAATAATCAAAAGTATAAGAATAAAAAAATAGTATGAAAGCTATAATCAGAAATGTACGGATCTCTCCAAAAAAAGCTAACTTGGTCGCAGGGTTAGTAAGAGGGCAAAGAGTTACTCAAGCAGAAAACATCCTTGAGTACACACCGAAAAAAGGTGCTGACATCTTAAAGAACTTGCTAGAAAGTGCTGTAGCTAATGCTGA
>JAGQVC010000041.1 GCA_020438185.1 Bacteroidota bacterium | reverse complement strand
TCATCAGAACTCAGAAAATTAACTGAGCCAAAGGCCTGAATTTGTACAGGTGAATTATTAACCCAGGAGTAACCCTGATCTTCAGAATAAAATACAGTCGCACAGCCACAGATCATGTCTTCACCACCCAATAGAATTCTGTTATTGTCAATAACAGCCATGCATTTAAGGGTGAAATTTTCTATTGTAGTAAGCTCCCAGTTTTCACCGGCATCAGAGGTCCTCAGCAATACAGCATGCCCGCTTTCGTTTCCGGCGGCAAATCCATTCAATGCATCGGCCATTTTAATACTAACCAGATCAGCATTTGTTTGTGGGTTTAAAAATGTCCATTCTTCGGCTTGCAGCCGGATAAATGAAAATAATAAAAGTAAGGGTAGGAGGGATTTCATTTTATTTGGGTTTTAGGGTTTAATATTATTCGTAACGCAACGACTGCACGGGATTAGCCATTGCTGCCGAGGCAGCTCTAAAGCCAATTGTTAATGCTGCAACCAAAATGGCAAGCAATCCGGCTGCAGGAAAAACAAACCAGGGCATATTCATGCTGTAGGCAAAATCATTCAGCCATTCGCTCATTAAATACCAGGTAAGAGGAGCGGCAATCAGGAAAGCTGCAACAATTAAAATCAGAAAATCACGGAGGATAAGCGCAATAATCTGTTGCACAGACGCTCCCATCACCTTCCTGATGCCAATCTCCTTGGTCCTTTTTTCTGTTGTAAATGCGCTTAAGCCGAACAATCCCAGGCAGGAAATTAGGATTGTAAGCAAAGCAAAGTATCCTAGTATTTTAAGCATAATGTTTTCCTTTTCGTACATTCTGTCCAGCGAATCACTCAGGTATTGATAATTCATCGGATGTGCCGGAAACAGCTTTTTCCAGGTAGCAGTAATACCTGCCAGGGCAGCTTCGTGCTCCCCGGGATTTAATCTTAGCATGATTGTGCGGCCAAACACCTGATCCGAACCTGCCATTGGAAGCATAAAAACCAAAGGTTCAATTTCGGACCGCAGCGAAGCATAATTAAAGTCTTTTACCACACCTATTATTTTACCTTCACCAATTCCGCTGCGCATTTCTTTCCCAATAGGATCGTCGTATCCAAGGAATTTAGCACATGCTTCATTAATGATTAATCCTTCGTGCATGTCTGTTGGAAAATCACGTGAAAACCACCTTCCTTTTTCAATTTTCAACCCCAGTAAGTCAGGAAAATCATAGTCGGCCCGTGTGAAATTTATTGGCTGTACTTCTTCGATTCCGTTTTTGTTGTAGGTAAAAAGGATTCTGCCGGTATTATCGCCCGGTGCATCATCTCCTGTTGCTACCGAAAGCACACCCGGTGTGTTCGAAAATTCATGTTTTATTGCATTGGCTTTTGTTACTATCGTTGTATCGCCAACCGGATAGCGCATCAGCATAATGTTTTCACGGGTAAAACCCAGATCCTGGTTTTTCATGAAATTCATTTGCAGCATCACAATCAGCGTGGCGGTCACAATACCAATTGAGAGTGTGAACTGAAGCACCACAAGTAGATTGGAAATCCAGCGACCGCCTGAGTTTTTTTTGATGTTTGTAACGCCACCCGAACCGGATCGCAAAATACCTGAAGGTTCGAGCCGGCTTAGAAATGCTACAGGATAAGCACTTCCGGCGAAAGCCGTGATAAATATTAAAACCAGTGTAAAAATCCAGAAGCCGGGTGAAAAGAGTGCACGCTCAACCGAAATATTCCCTCCGGTGATAGCATGAAATGCGGGCAGCAACAATTCAATAAATGCAACGCTGATTAACACAGCAAGTGCTGTTAGTAAAAGGGACTCTCCAAAAAATTGATAAATTAAGTTCTTTAACGATGCTCCGGCTACCTTTTTTACAGCAATTTCTTTGGAACGTTTAACCGTTTGGGCTGTGGTTAAATTCATGAAATTAAAGCATGCAATTAGTAACAGAAAAACAGCAACTGAAGCAAATATGAGTACATAAGTAAAATTCCCTTTTTTTACCAGATCATATATATAATATGTGTCAAAATGAATTTCCGTAACAGGTTGAAGCCCGAATTCAAGTTTTCCGTTGACTTCATTTTCGAGCAGCCAGGGACCGACTACCTTTTGTGACCAGTCATTTATAGTTCCTTCTGCTTCCAGGACGTTTACCGATGGGTCAAGCTGAACATATGTGTAAGTTGACATCAGCATGTAATCTTGTGAAAGCTGCTGTCGCATTTGAGGCAACATAGAGGCTGAGGAGAGAAAAGCATCAGCTTCATTAAAATGAGTTGGCAATTTTGAAATAGCTGCAACGCCGGTAATTTTGTAGGAATTTCGTGCGTATCTCAGCATTTTCCCAACCGGATTGGTTTCACCGAATATTTTTAATGAAAGTTTATCTGAAATAACAACACAGTTCGGTTTGCTTAATGCCGAATCGCGTGTTCCGTATTTAAAAGGAACATCGAAGATGTCGAAGAAAGTGGCATCTGTAAAATAATTATTTTTAATCGTATAAATTTCACTCTCATAGGCGGCTGTTTGCTCGCTTACCGGCATGAGGCGGGCCATGTTTTTTAATCCCGGTATTATATTTTTTAATTCATTTCCCGAGCGGATTGAACTCAGCGCAAAAGGGTCTATTTTTTCGCCGAGATGAATTGTTTCTGTTAATCTGTATGTGTTTTCGGCGTCCTGCCAGTTTTTATCATAACTCAGTTCGGTTTCTACGAAGAAATAAATTAAGACACACGAAGTAATTCCTGCTGCAAGGCCAAATACAGTAATAAATGAAATAAGGCTGTTACGCCGTATCCGGCGGAAAGTAATAATAAGATTACGCCTGAACATAACTCATTTTTTTGATGTTTTCTGAAACAATTTTTCCATCGAAAAGATGGATGACTCTTCCTGCGAAAGCTGCGTGCTCACTGCTGTGTGTTACCATTACAACAGTGCTGCCCGATGCATTTAAATCACTCAGAATTCGCATAACTTCCTCACCATTTTTAGAATCCAGATTACCCGTGGGTTCATCGGCAAGAATTAAAGAAGGCTCTGTGGCAATAGCTCTGCAAACAGCAACACGTTGTTGTTGTCCACCCGAAAGTTGTTGAGGATAGTGATTGGCGCGGTGAGAAACTTCCAGCCGCTGCATGACTTCCTCAACCCTGGATTTTCTTTGTGAACTGCTCATACCCAGGTAAAGCAGCGGTAATTCAATGTTTTCAAAAACAGTGAGATCATCAATCAGATTGAAACTTTGAAAAATAAATCCGATTTGTTCTTTTCTTAAAATTGCCTTTTCTCTTTCCGGAAGGTGGGCTGCAGCTTTTCCATTAAAATAATATTCGCCCGCGTCAGGTGTATCGAGCAGACCAATTAAATTGAGCAATGTAGATTTGCCACAGCCCGAAGGGCCCATAATTGCTACAAATTCACCCTGTTCAATATTCAGGTTAACCTGGTGCAGAGATGTTGTTTCGACTTCATCTGTGCGATAAATACGAGTTAGGTTTTCAGTTCTGATAATCATATTTTATTTGTTAAGCAGTATTTTTTCTGCATCCCTGAAATTTTCATAGGATGAAATAATGACAGACTCTCCTTTTGACAGCCCACCGACAATTTCAATGTTGTCGGAATTTCTTTTTCCTGATTTAATTTGTCTTTTAACAGCTGTTTTTCCGTCTTTGGATACAACGTACACGGTATTGCCGGCCGCGTAATTCATCCAGGGACCTTTTTTAATACATAATGCAGGTTTACTTTCAGACAAATTGATGTTAAGTTGAACGGATTGTCCGCTGCGCAAAGAAGGCGGAAGCTCATTTTTAAATAAAAGATCTGCCCGGAATCTCCCGTTTTCTACCTGAGGATAAATTCTGTGTACAACCAGCTGGTATTCTTTCCCATCTAAATGAAAGATTGCCGTGTTTCCCTGTTTAACATCGGGAAGGTAATGTTCGTCGATTCTTGCACTAATTTTAAAACCATCGGTGCTTTCAAGCGTTCCCAGGTTTTCACCCCGGTTTCGGTATTCTCCAACTTCAACATTCAAACGACTTAATAAACCTGATTCAGGTGCACAAATCACCATTTTATCAAGGTTTTCCTGCGCCATCTGAAGGTTCCTTCTTTTAATGCTGATGTTTTTTAATAACTGACTTAATTCTTCTGAGTCGCCTGACAATTCTTTTGAATAGTTTCTTTGGATGAAATCTCTTTTCTCCTTCTGCCATAAAGCATTTCTGCGGCTATCTTCATAATTGGCAGTTGAAATTGCCTTTACCTCAAATAGCACCGAATCTTTTGAATAGCCTGATAAAGCCGCTTCCTCCATCCATTTTGCTTCGGCAAGTTCCTGCTGTATGCGACCTGAATTCCTGGCCATTTCCTTTTTAAGACTTGTCATTCTCAATTCTTCATTCGCAAGTGCTTCCTGACGGTTCATCAGCTCGATTCTTAAATCTGTATTCGAAAGTCTGATTATGGGCTCGCCTTGCTGAACAATTGCGCCTTCTTCAACATATTTCTCTTCAATTTGTCCGCTTTCTACTGCAGCCAGAATTATGCTTTTAAGTGGATTCGCTTCTCCATCGGCAGGTATGTTTTCTGTAAATTCAATAAGTTGTACCTGCGCAATTTCCATTTGAACAGCATTTATTTTAGGGTAACCGGCATTTCTTGTCATGCTGTAAAGTCCCGTAAGTAAAACTGCCACACACAAAACGAGCACACTTACATGCAGCGGTTTTTTCAGAAATGGTTTTTTATTTATTGGTTTGTCCATGATTTTACTCTGCGACATTCCGGTTAACTAGAGTGAATTGTTTCCGGTTTGTTACATGCCGGCTATGCCAAACTAAAAGCCAATTTATGTATCAGACAGAATATCAGCGTGATGCATTATTTGTTTGGTTTTCGTTTCCAAAAAAGTGTTCGCTGGTGACCAATTAGTGTCCGATTTCGGACACAGGCTTTATTATCTTGCAGAATATTTATAAGCAAAGCCGAATTCAATTTCCTGATTATGAGTTCATGCGAACAACAAATTTGGAAAACGGGATTTGTGGTATATAAGTGGCGGCATTTAAACCAATGAAAACATCGGCAAAGATTTTAGTTGCAGACGACGATGAAGATGTTCTGCTGGCAGCTTCAATGGTTCTGAAAAAGGAATTTTCTGAAGTCAGGACTTTGAAGAACCCCGAGAAAATAACTCCTGTTCTGAGAAAAGAATCCTATGATGTAATTCTGTTGGACATGAATTTTTCGGAAGATACAACTTCGGGCAGGGAAGGTTTTTTCTGGTTAAGAAATATTCTGGCATTACAGCCAGATGCTGTTGTTGTATTAATTACCGCCTACGGCGGGATTGAGATGGCCGTGCAGGCAATTAAGGATGGTGCTTTTGATTTTGTTTTAAAGCCCTGGCAAAACGAGAAGTTAATTTCTACTGTTCATGCCGCGCTCCGGCTCAGGAATAGTGAGTCGAGATTGAAAGACCTTGAATCAGAAAACAGCCGTTTAAATGCAATAATTCAGGCACCTGAAACAGAATTTATTGGTTCTGGCCCTCTGATGCAAAAGGTGTTTCAAACAATTTCAAAGGTGGCTGCAACGGATGCTAATGTATTAATAACGGGCGAAAACGGCTCGGGCAAGGAGCTTGTTGCGAGAGCATTGCACATGCAGTCGCAACGGAAGAATAAACCATTTATCGCAGTAGACTTAGGATCGCTTTCGGGTAGTTTATTTGAGTCAGAATTGTTTGGTCACGCCAAAGGCGCTTTTACTGATGCCCGTGACGATAAGGCGGGGAGATTTGAAATGGCTTCGGGTGGAAGTATTTTTTTAGATGAAATTGGAAATGTTCCCTTGCATCTTCAATCTAAATTGCTGACTGTTCTGCAATCAAGAAATGTGACCCGGGTTGGAGATAATAAATCAAGGCCTTTTGATGCCAGAATAATTTCAGCTACCAATATCAATCCGGTTGATGCTGTTCAGCAAGGGCAGTTCCGGCAGGATTTGCTGTACAGGATAAATACAGTTGAAATAAAATTACCTGCATTGCGCGAACGGCGGGAAGATATTCCACATTTAGCAACGTATTTTAAAAATCTTTATTCATTAAAATACAAAAAGCCAATCCGCGATTTGAGCCGGGACGTGCTTATTGCACTTGAATCCTGCAACTGGCCTGGCAATGTCAGAGAGTTGCAACATACAATAGAACGCGCTGTAATTCTTTGCGAAAACAGTTCAATTTCGGTTTCAGATTTAGGTGATTTAAGCAAGCATACCTTACAGGAAAACAAGCAGGATTTATCTGGTTCCGGAAATCTCGAAGAAATGGAAAAACGTACAATTGAACTTGCATTACAGCGCTATCGCGGAAATATTTCACAAACTGCTCTTGAATTAGGAATTTCCCGAGCAGCATTATACCGGAGAATGGAGAAATATGGACTTTAATTTATTCAGAAAAAAGATAGTTTTCAGGTTTATTGCAATATTTCTGTCATTTGCAGGAGGTTTTTTATTGCTCATTTACAGTCATTTTTATTATTCTTCATTATTACTATTTGTTTTATGTATTTATCAGATTTATTTATTAATAAGAACACTGGATGCGGCTCACAGGCGGCTGGCAGCTTTTTTTCATTCGATTGCACATGCTGATTTTACACGAACATTTTCCAAGGGCAATGAAGATAAACATTTACGGGACTTAAATGATGCATTAAATGAAGTAGTTGAGAAATTCAGAGATATCAGAAGTCGGGGCGAAGAGAATGAATTTGTTCAGAAAACTATTCTGGAGCACATTGGTACCGGCTTAATTGTAGTAAATGATAAATCTGAAATAACATTACTTAATCCCGCCGCCAGGCGGATGTTACAAATCAAGCATCTGAAAAACCTGCACGAGTTCCCCGAAAATCTTGAAACTTTCGCAGAAAGAATAATGTCGGTTCAACCGGATACTCATGCCTTACTGAAAATAAAATTCAACCACGAAATAACACAAATTGCGATGAATGTGAGTCATTGCAGAATTAGGGACAGCCTTGTTCGCATTGTTGCTATTCAGGATATTGGCCGGGAACTGGAACGCAAGGAACTGGAGTCGTGGCAATTGTTAACCAGGGTTCTTGCTCATGAAATTATGAATTCCATGACTCCGATTATTTCTCTGGCACATTCTGCAAAAGATGTTATGGCTGACAATGAATCCATGGATGAGATGCAGATTTCGGAAATAAAAACAGCTATGGACGCAATAGGGCGCCGCAGCGAAGGCCTTTCGGAATTTGTAAATAAATACCGCAATCTGGCACATGTGCCGCGTCCTGAATTTAAAACTATTGAATTAAAACCCTGGATTGAGAATTTAGTGCGACTAGTTCAGGATGACTTTACGAAGGCGGGAATTAAATTAACCGTTTTGGTGAAGCCGGAAAACCTCGAACTTATTGCAGATCCCGGATTATTGGAGCAGATGATTATTAATTTATTGCTTAATTCTAGATATGCTGTGTTGGAGAATACAAATGAACCCAAGGTGAATATAGAGGTACATGAAGATATTTCAAATCGCATAGTAATTAGCGTAACAGATAACGGTAAAGGAATTCAGCCAGAATTAATAGAGGATATTTTTATTCCATTTTTTACGACCCGAAAGGGAGGATCCGGAATCGGCTTAAGTCTGTGCCGGCAGATTATGCATTTGCATCAGGGTAGCATTTCGGCAAGTTCGGTCCCTCAACAGGAGACCCGTTTTACAATGATTTTTTAAGATTAAAGTTGATTGGCGGATAGTAATATCAGGTTAATCTGACAGTTCCAGCGTGCCTGCAGGGCTTTCCTTTACTTTTCCTTCATCAATACAGATGCGCAATGCTTCAATGGTTTTCTCCGGATTTCCCGGAATTGCTGCCAGTATCTGCTCAATTCGATTAATTCCGTTTTTAATTAGCAGAGATACTTTAAAGTATAGTTTAATTTCCTCTAATGATGTTTTTTCAGCTTTGCTTTTTTCGATACAGACATCACAAATGCCGCAATCTGCAAGATGTTTTTCACCGAAATAACTTATTAAACTTTTACTTCTGCAACGGGAAGATTCCTGAGAATAATCCAACATTTTTTTGAAACGTTTTTCTGAAGCTTTCTTTCGGTCGTTATAATCATTGATTGATAAAGGGAGTCGCTCAGGATGGTAGCGACCTTCAGGAAAATAAATTCGGGGTTCATCGCCCGGAGGGAAATATTTAATTAATTCCTTTTTATGAAGATTAATTAATGCCTTTCGGATATCCGGTAAAGCAATACCGCTGCGGGAAGCAATGTCAGATTCATTAATAACAATAAAATCGTTGAATGCACCTCCATAGGAACGCAGAATCGTTTTAATGATTGGTTCATATACCGGATTTTTTAATTCAAAATCATAAACATCATCCCGCGAAGCGGAAAACATTAAACGGGCAGGCGTGTAGAGGTTTTCGTTAAAACTTAAAAGACCCTCCGATTCGATAAACTTGATTGCATTGAGACATTCGATTGGGTGAATTTTAAATTTTGAGATAAAATCAGATAGCTGGAATGGGTATGACTGTCCTTCGCCGGCACCAACAGGAATTTGAAGATAATTTCCAATCCAGTTGTAAACGGCTTTTACGGTATCGAATCCCGGCCACTGCCTCGAAAAACGCTCCATGGCTTCATCCAAATCGGCCGGATCGTTCAACAGGACCGCCCAGGCTGGTAATTCATCGCGGCCCGCCCGGCCCGCTTCCTGGAAATAGGCTTCAGGAGTATCAGGTAAATCCATGTGAATTACGGTACGAACATCGGGTTTATCGATTCCCATCCCGAACGCGTTGGTGCAAACAATTACCCGGATTCTTCCATCAATCCAGGCTTGTTGCCGTAATGCACGGGTTGCCGCATCCAGACCGGCATGATAATAGGAAGCGCTGATGCCCTGGCTTTCGAGAAATTGAGCAATTTCACGGCAGCGCTTCCGGTTTCTTACATAAACTACGGAAGTCCCCGGAATTCGGTTAAGAATCCGAA
>JAGQVC010000427.1 GCA_020438185.1 Bacteroidota bacterium | reverse complement strand
CCGGATTTCGGGTATGCCCGTGGTCGAAGCCGCAGGTCGGCTGCTGGGGATCGTGACGAACCGTGACATGCGGTTCGAGGAGGACCGTGCGGTCCCTGTGGCCGACATCATGACGAAGGCGCCCTTGGTGACCGGCCACCTGGGCATCGATCCGGGCGAGGCTTTGAGCCTGCTGCGCCGTCACAAGATCGAGAAGCTGCCCCTCGTCGACGAGGACAACCGGGTCCGCGGCCTGATCACCGTCAAGGACTATCTGAAGTCGGAGGCTTTCCCAGACGCGACGAAGGACCCCGCCGGCCGTCTGGTCGTGGGCGCTGCTGTGGGCGTCGGCGAGGACTCCTACAAGCGGGCGATGACTCTGGTCGAGGCTGGTGTTGACTTCGTCGTGGTCGACACCGCGCACGGTCACAGCCAAGGTGTGCTGGAGATGGTGGCGCGGCTCAAAAGGGACACGACCGTGGACGTCGTCGGCGGCAACATCGCCACGGCGGAAGCGGCGCTGGCGCTGGCCGAAGCAGGTGCGGACGCGGTGAAGGTCGGTGTCGGGCCCGGGTCGATCTGCACCACGCGCGTGGTCGCTGGTGTCGGA
>JAGQVC010000426.1 GCA_020438185.1 Bacteroidota bacterium | reverse complement strand
ACAATGACTCATGATGCACCACATGCTACGAATTATTCAGGCTTTAGGCGACATTTAGGGAAACTTTGACATATGACGCAGAAAACGGCTTTGATCACCGGTATTACCGGCCAGGATGGTGCCTATCTGGCGGACTTCCTGCTGCACAAGGGTTATCAGGTGCACGGTATCAAGCGCCGGGCCTCGCTGTTCAATACCGACCGTATCGATCATTTATACCAGGATCCGCACGAACCGGACCGACGCCTGACCCTGCATTATGGCGATCTGACTGATGCGGCCAATCTGATCCGGATTATTCAGCAGGTGCAGCCGGATGAAATTTACAATCTCGCTGCGCAAAGCCACGTCGGGGTATCGTTCGAGACCCCTGAATATACGGCTAACGCCGATGCGCTGGGTGCGCTGCGTTTGCTGGAAGCTATCCGTATTCTGGGGCTGGAGCAGCGCACACGGTTTTACCAGGCCTCGACCTCGGAGCTATACGGTCTGGTGCAGGAAACCCCGCAGAAAGAGACCACTCCGTTTTACCCGCGCTCACCGTATGCCGTCGCCAAACTGTACGCCTACTGGATCACAGTCAATTACCGGGAA
>JAGQVC010000425.1 GCA_020438185.1 Bacteroidota bacterium | reverse complement strand
TTTCATCTCAATTGAAATTCTATTGTTTCAGGAATTTCCTGGAAATTATTTCTTTTCAAGAACTACAAATGAACCAGTGTGGCCCGGAATAGCTCCTTTTACCAAAATAAGGTTTTGCTCAGCGTAAACTTTTACGACCTTGAGGTTCTTAACTTTCACGCGGTCATTACCCATTCTACCTGCCATTCTCATACCTTTAAAAACTTTAGAAGGATAAGAAGACTGTCCGATAGAACCAGGAGCACGAAGTCTGTTGTGCTGACCGTGAGTAGACTGTCCAACCCCACCGAAACCATGACGTTTTACAACCCCCTGGAAACCTTTACCTTTCGAAGTTCCTACTGCATGCACAGTATCACCTTCTGCAAAAACTTCATTAACCAGGATGGTATCACCAAGAGATTTGTCAATTGCGAAATCTCTAAACTCAACCATTTTAGCTTTAGGTGTGCTACCAGCCTTGTCGAAGTGACCAGCAAGCTGATTGGTTGTATTCTTAGGTTTGGCATCACCAAAACCTAATTGAAGTGCATAATAACCGTCGTTGTCTTCGGTTTTAACCTGAGTTACAACACATGGACCTGCTTCAACGATTGTACA
>JAGQVC010000424.1 GCA_020438185.1 Bacteroidota bacterium | reverse complement strand
CAAACGGTATTGAATTTTTGCGCTAATAATTACTTAGG
Organism: Bacteroidota bacterium; assembly: GCA_020438185.1. GTDB lineage: Bacteria > Bacteroidota > Bacteroidia > M30B66 > M30B66 > M30B66. Next base: position 567 of record JAGQVC010000424.1, on the reverse strand, counting down.
TCTATCGTCCCATCCTGAAGTGATTCAAGCGGCGAAAGACACTATGGACACACATGGCTTTGGTATGTCTTCCGTAAGGTTTATATGCGGAACCCAAGACATACACAAAGAATTGGAACAAAAGATAGCCGATTTTTACGGCACCGAAGATACCATATTATATGCCGCTGCTTTTGATGCCAATGGTGGTGTGTTTGAACCTCTTTTAGGCCCTGAAGACGCTATTATTTCCGATTCCCTTAATCATGCTTCAATTATTGATGGGGTTCGTTTGTGCAAAGCGGCCAGATATCGATATGAAAACAGCAACATGGCAGACTTGGAAGCACAACTTGTAGCCGCCGATGAAAACAAAGCTCGTTTTAAACTTATTGTTACAGATGGCGTATTTTCAATGGATGGATTGGTAGCGCCTTTAGACAAAATATCTGAATTGGCTGAAAAATATGACGCAATGGTAATGATTGACGAATGCCATGCTGCAGGATTTATAGGTGAAACTGGTCGTGGTACCTTAGAAGAAAAAGGTGTTATGGGCAAAATAGACATTATCACCGGCACCCTTGG
>JAGQVC010000423.1 GCA_020438185.1 Bacteroidota bacterium | reverse complement strand
ATCTTTATTATTCTTATCCAACCAATCCATATAATTTCGATCAACAAATTTGCAAAATCCGGTATTGGCTTCCCCTTTCTGCGTTGCCAATATCTCACTCATCTCTAAGGATTGGCTATGGTCAAGTTTAATTTCCCAATTAACGATCTTCTTATACACTTCAACCCACTCATTAAAATCCAAACCGCTATTGATCTGCATAAAAATCTGCCTAAAATCTTGCTGATAATCACTCGAAGTCTTTTCGCGAATCAATCTTTTCTCATCCATTATTCGCTTTAAGGAAAGTAAAATCTGATTGGGATTTACCGGCTTTATTAAATAATCTGCAATTTGTGAGCCTATAGCCTCCTCCATAATATGCTCTTCCTCATTCTTGGTTATCATTACAATAGGGACACCCGACTTTATTGCTTTCAGACGAGTCAATGTTTCTAAACCAGATATACCAGGCATACTTTCATCTAAAAAAACAGCATCGAAGTCATTTGCACCCTCAAATTCTTCAATAGCATCATATCCGTTGGACAAAGCCGTAACTTCGTATCCTTTTTGTTCTAAAAATAAAATTTGTGGCTTTAATGTCTCGATCTCATCATCCACCCA
>JAGQVC010000422.1 GCA_020438185.1 Bacteroidota bacterium | reverse complement strand
TACATCATAGCCATATTTACCTAAAAATGCTGATGCAGATAATCCTGAAATTCCAGCCCCTATTACAATTATTTTCTTTTTTATAACAAAAATCTCAATAGTGAATATTATATAAACTAAAACATTTGAGAATAAAAAAAATTGTGCCTATGTGTGAAAAATCAAATTCATGAGAGTTGCTAGAGTAATTAGAAAACAAAAAAGCCGATTACTATTGAAGTAATCGGCTTTCTTGATTATGCTCCTGAACAGGGACTTGAACCCCGGACCCTCTGATTAACAGTCAGATGCTCTAACCAGCTGAGCTATTCAGGAATAATTTCAGTTACAAACTTAAGGACTTTTCCTTAACTTGCAAAACAATTTTTAAATTATTTTTAAATTATTTCAATGAATGTTTCCACAAATGCCATTATCCTTCGTACAATGAATTACTTAGAATCAAGTAAAATTATTTATTCTTATACAAGAGAATTTGGGAAACAAACATTAGTTGCAAAGGGAGCTCGAAGAACTAAAAGTAAATTCGGAGCATCTCTTGAACTTGGTTCAATAGTTGAATTAAAATATTACAAGAAATCTAACAAAGACTTGCACAACTTAACTTATTCA
>JAGQVC010000421.1 GCA_020438185.1 Bacteroidota bacterium | reverse complement strand
GGGTGGTCCGGTCGGTGATCGCACGAAGTTGATAGCTGCTGCGCATGCGACCGAGACCGCCGGTACCATCCGTGTTGGTGTAGCCGAAGGCCCCATAGATCGGGTAGCCATCGAAGGCGAAGCCGATCAGATCGCTGTGGTGTTCATCATCCGTGTGCGCATAGAGGCAATTGGGGCTCACGTGGTGGTGGTACTCCCCGTTCGGTGCGGGGTGGCCCAGGCAGGCATCGAAGCTCGATCCCTCGAAGATGTACGCGTCCCTGTTCCAGATGCCCTGGTTGTTGTAGCTCATGCCATCCTTCGCGTTGAAGATGCTCACCCCATTGCGCCAGACCCCGATATGGCCGAGCGGCGTGTTCACCAGAGTGCCGCTGTTCTCCACCGCTTCGCGCGTGATGCGGAAGCAGAAGTCCTGGTTCGCCGGAGTGTTCGGGTTACCCGCCCACGGACCGATGTCGTATCCGGGAATGCAGGTGCACCGCACGTACACGTCCGCATCGGTGTAAGCCACCTGTTGCACGTTCGTGAGGATCCCGTTGTATCCGGTCTCTTCGCCGGGGTTGATGATCCAACTCGTGATGATGGCGTCCTGGGAATTGGACAACAGGGAACCGGT
>JAGQVC010000420.1 GCA_020438185.1 Bacteroidota bacterium | reverse complement strand
TGGTTGATATTCCCTTTCAGAATCTGACGGATGCTTTCAATATTGGCATTGTAATCTTCTTCGGTTTGCAATCCAACACACGGTCCCAGACAATTACCCACAAAATATTCCAGACACAAGCGGAATTTCTTTTTCTGAATATTCTCTTCCGACAAAACGAGATTGCAGTTCCTCAGTTTAAAAAGCTGATGTATCAGGTCGAGCAGCACGTTAATCATTTTCACCGATGCATACGGACCAAAATATTGTGAACCATCATTTATTTTGTTGCGTGTATAAAATACTCTCGGGAAGCGTTCATTTTTAATACAAATCCAGGGGTAGGTTTTATCGTCTTTCAGCAGAATGTTGTAGCGCGGCTGATGTTTTTTTATCAGATTGTTTTCAAGCAACAGTGCATCCAGTTCAGTCTCTGTGATGATAAATTTAATATCAGTAATCTGTTTCACCAGTACAGCCGTTTTCCCGCTTACATGTTGCTCTTTGTGAAAATAACTTGATACTCGTTTCTTCAGATTTTTTGCCTTACCCACATAAAGAAGCTTATCGCTTTTGTCAAAAAACTGATACACTCCCGGCATTCCGGGCAGATTCTCAAGAATTGATTTTATGTGGTCA
>JAGQVC010000419.1 GCA_020438185.1 Bacteroidota bacterium | reverse complement strand
TTCTCTAGCAGTTTTATTAACGTGTGGAGAACGTAATACTGTAAATATTTTTTGGTTTGTAGGCAAAGGAATTGGTCCTGTAACTACTGCACCAGCATTTTTAACTGTTTTAACGATTTTTTCTGCTGATTTATCAATCAGATTATGATCGTAAGATTTTAATTTTATTCTGATACGTTGTGTCATAATATTAATCTGCTTTTACTTTACTTTTAACTTTTGCAATTACTTGTTCTGTAATATTGTTTGGAGCTTGTGCATAATGCGAGAACTCCATAATAGATGTAGCTCTTCCTGATGTAATTGTTCTTAAATCAGTAACATAACCAAACATTTCACTCAAAGGAACTTTAGCTTTAATTACGTTAGCATTATTTTTCATTTCCATACCTTCCATCATACCTCTTCTTCTGTTCAAATCTCCTACAACATCACCTGTATTTTCTTCTGGAGTAATAACTTCCAGTTTCATAATAGGTTCTAATAAAATAGGATTAGCTTTTCTACATGCTTCTCTAAAAGCAAATTTAGCTGCTTGTTCAAAAGAGAATGAATCTGAATCCACTTGGTGGAAAGAACCATCATATAATCGTACTTTTAATGAAGGTACTTCATAACCAGCTAAAA
>JAGQVC010000418.1 GCA_020438185.1 Bacteroidota bacterium | reverse complement strand
CAATCCGAACTTGCTGGTTCCGTATTTCCGGGCCTGATGTTGAACGACTTTCTCGCCAATTTTTTTAAATCCGGCCCATTTGGCCATCACCGGGATGTAACGGTGCATTTCGCCGTATACTTCTATACTTTTTACGACTTCATTGCGGTAGGCTTTTAGCCCGCAATTAAAATCGTGCAGTTTTAACCCGCTCATTCTGCGGACTACGGCATTATACAATTTGGTCGGTATGGTTTTGGACAGGGGATCATACCGCTTTTTTTTCCAGCCGGAGACGAGGTCCCATCCGTCCTGGGTAATCATCCGGTACAATTCGGGAATTTCATCGGGACTATCCTGCAGATCGGCATCCATCGTAATGACCACATCTCCTTTCGTTGCTTGAAAAGCCGTATTTAATGCAGCGGATTTTCCATAGTTCCGGCGGAAGCGGATGGCTTTCACAGCAGGGTTGTTCCGGGCGAGTCCCTGGATTACTTCCCAGGAGCCGTCGGTGCTTCCATCGTCAACGAAGATGATTTCATAGGTTAATTCGTGAGATTCGGCAACCTTGCGGATCCAGGCCTCGAGTTCCGGTAAGGACTCGGCTTCATTCAGGAGAGGAATCACTAAGGAAATCGCTGGATGG
>JAGQVC010000040.1 GCA_020438185.1 Bacteroidota bacterium | reverse complement strand
ACTCCGATAACAGCTTGTGTTGAACCGTTTGCAGCTACAACTGCTGCTGAACGACCATTCATGTCGAACAATTCGATATTGCTGATTGGAGTGCCTGCTGAAATACGTACTTCGCTGGATGCAGGAACCGGGTACATACTGAACGACTCCTCGTTAACACGCTCGATACCAACATAATTCGGATTTGAAAAAGCGATAGTTGTGTCCACATTTCCAATGTTGTCGTCGTCAATGATGTAAGTCATCAGCAACAACCCGGGGTTTGCGGCAGAAATGTAGTTATATGTTGTAACCACGCCTGAAGTTGAAACTCCCGGAATGGGAGGAAGCCCGATAAGCTGATAGGTTTCAACCGATTTAACGCGAAGTACTTCGGGAAAAGCCCCAAACGGTGTGGCAAGAGAGCCTGAACCATCTACATCAACCTGAACAGTACCATTGCGTTGATATGTGAAACCCAAAGCAGTTACAGAAGATTCGAAATCGTCGCTGTAAGATTGACCAAAGCCAATTGGAAACCTGAATAAATCGAATGGGTTTGAATAAACAAAAGTACCGGTTGTAGTACCATCGGTAACAGAAGCGCCAAGCACAGTATACGCCGAAGCTGAAGCTTGAAAATAGGACGATAAAGTTACACCGTCGCCATCAACAATCACACTTGCAAGTGAAGCGGCAGGGAACATGTCTGCTGAATTTTGTCCCGCAGGTGGCACGATTGACTCAACATTAACTGAGTCATCTGATAATGATGCATAATTCCATGTTTGTCCGGAACCGGCACTACCGGCATCCACTCCACTCACGTTTTCAGTGTAATGAATTTCGTTGCCTCTCCAGGGCGATGGGGCCCAGCTTGACCCAATGGTTTGTGCACTGAGCTGGAATGCCAGAGCAACAAAGCATCCCATTGATAGCGTAATTTTTTTCATGTTGGTTTTTTTCTGAAAGTTAAGCCTGTATTAAGGATGAGCAAACCTGACACTTGATAAAATACTCAACAATCAAATGTGCATAGCTTAAACACTCAAACTACTGATATTCAATAAAAAAGGCGGTTTCGATTTGAATCGAAACCGCCCTAATCTGTTCTTAAATGCTTTTAATGAACAATCACAATTCGGCGGGAATTTACCGCACCACTGTTCAGTAACACACGGGCTACGTAAACACCTGCCGGCAAATCTGCCACACCAATAACTGCTTTTGAGCTGTTATTCAGGAATGTAACTGAGCTTTCACGCCCACTGATATCAAATAAAGTTACACTGGTAATTCCTTCGGTAGAAGTGATATTTAAATTGTCTGAAGCCGGAACAGGGAAAACAGAAGTCTCGTTGCCTGCAATTTCCTCAATCAGCTGAAAACTAGGATCACCGTAAGAAATTGATGTGTCAATATTTCCAATATTGTCATCTGTAATACTATAAGTTAACAGGAATATGCCTGGATAATCCTGAGAAATATAATTGTATTGAGTGGTTACACCTGATGTTGAAGAACCCGGAATTGGCGGCAGTCCAATGTACTGATAAGTATCGATTGATTTGACTCTCAACACATTTGAGAAGGTTCCTGCAGGAGTTGTTAATGTTCCTGTTCCATCAACATCCACCTGAAGGGTTCCCTCCCGACTGTATGTTAAGCCGATTGTTGTCCATTCTGTATCATACGAATCCGTGTAAGATTGACCAAAGCCCACCGGATAGCGAACAACATCAACCGGATCTGAATAAATATTTCCTGCCCCGATACCTCCTGACTCAGCATAGCTGCCGAGGAATGAAAACCCGGCAGAAGTTCCCTGGAAATAAGTAGCTGCCGTAAAATTTCCATTTGTAATTATGCGAGCAACAGTTGCATCCGGGAAATCGGATGCACCAATCTGTCCGGCAGGCGGAACAATTGTTTCAACATAAAAAGTATCGCTGGAAAGTGCAGAGAAATCCCAGATCTGGCTTTGTCCGGCAGCACCCGCTGCCATTCCCATGTTGTCTTCTACCACCATGGTTTTTGCAGCGCCCCAGGGCGAAGGCGACCATGCAGAAGTAATTGTTTGCGCTGAGGCAAACGAAACACCGGCAATTAATCCGGCAAGAGAAAGAGTAAAGTGTTTCATGTCTGGTTTTTTTTTAAAAATAGACTTAAAACCCTGTTAAACTCAAGAATAGAACTCTTTTATAATCAACAGTTAAATGTGAAAACTGACCACAAATAACACACATTGTGCAGATTACAAAAACAAAAAACCCCGGCCTGCAGCCGGGGTTTTGAGCATTTTAACGAATTGTCTTATCCATTTACACGAAAACGTTTAACTGCTCTGTTGCCGTCCACATCAACTACTTTGATGAAGTAATTACCAGGGGTAAGTTCATCGCAGCTGATAACAATAGAGCGGCTGTTTCTTTGTGCAACGCGGTGTTCAACCACGCGGCCATAAACATCCAGAACCTGAACAAACTGAATGTATCCGCGAATACGAACAGTTACATGATCAGTTGCAGGGTTAGGATAAATATTGATATCATCAGCAGTAATACGATTACCGCTGCTTGCAGCCATTGCATCAGCATAAGATGCTGAAACTACAGCAGGTGCGCCACCAATTTCAGCAACGCGGTACTGAAGAAGGAATACACCAGGGAAATCAGCCGAAATAAAAGAATATGTGGTGATTGTACCATTTGGGTTTGAACCCGGAGTTGGAGGCAATCCGATATTCTGATAAGTATCGATTGATTTAACACGAAGAACATTGCTGAAAGTTCCGGCCGGAGTAATCAATGTACCGTTACCATCTACTTCAACGTTAATCAGTCCGTTGCGGCTGTACTCATTAGCAGTAGCAGAGCTGCGGTTTGACGAGCTGTATTCATCAGTAAAAGACTGGCCGAATCCTACAGGGAAACGAAGCAGGTCTTTTGCATCTGAATAAATCTGATAGGCGTCGCCTTCGGCAGCGTATTCGCCCCAGGCCTGCAATGCAGCCTGATTAGCAGTAAAGAACATTGCCATGTTGCCATCAAGCACCGCCAGATTAGCTGAGCTGAATTCTGAAGCTCCCGTTGCCTGTGAAGCAGCAACGAAATTAGAAGATACGGTTTCATCGGCAGCAAGTCCGCTGAAATCCCAGGTTTGATCAGCACCGGCTTGTCCGGGGCCAAAAGTAGCTGCATTGCTGCAAACGAATGAACTGTTTGACATTCCGGCAGCCGGAAGCCATCCTGACTCAATCACCTGAGCACTTGCATTGAAAGCATACGCTGCAAAAGCTGCAGCTAATAAAGTAACCTTTTTCATCTGTGTTTTGGTTATTAATTAGGTTAGACTTTTCCGGATTGCGTTATGTGCTTTCCGGATTTCAAATGCCCTAAACGATGACTTTATTTTTGGGTTGCTACACAAGAATCGCATCCATGCAGAATGCATGTAAGTTTAAAAGCACTTTTCGGCCGTTACCGGCCGGATGAAAAAACAAAACCCAATAAAATAAACGACTCCTGCTTTATTTGCCGATGTAAGAAAGCCCTGAAATCACTTAGCTTTTGTAAGCGTAAAACCGAAAGTAGTGCCAATTCCGAGTGTACTGCGCACATTAATAGTCTGATTATGTGCCTCGATAATGTGCTTTACAATGGATAAGCCCAGACCGGTTCCTCCAATTTCGCGCGAACGGCTTCTGTCGATCCGGTAAAACCTCTCGAACAAACGGGGAATGTGTTCCTGAGCGATACCAATTCCATTGTCGGTTACCTCAACCAGAATGTTCTCGTCCATGTCGTAAAACGACACCTTGGTTTCGCCTACCGGCTTGCTGTATTTGATAGAGTTAACCAAAAGGTTACTCAGTACTTTTTGAATGCTTTCCTTATCGGCCTTAACCATGATTGGCTTATCGTAAACATCCTTGAAAAGCAGTTTTACATTGTTTTTCTCGGCGCTGTACTGAATACTGTTCATGGTATCGCGCGCCAGTTCAACAATATCGAACTTCTCTTTATGCAAGATAAGCTGCCCGGATTCGAACTGGGTGATAATTTCAAGGTCCTCAACTATATTAACCATGCGTTCCACACTTTTTTCGGCACGTTCCAGATAAGTGCGGTTAATATTTGGATCTTCAAGACCGCCTTCCAGCAAAGTCATAATGTAACCCTGAATATTAAAAATGGGTGTTTTTAGTTCGTGGCTCACATTGCCCAGAAATTCGCGACGGTAATTCTCGAGGTTTTTCAGGTATTCAATTTCTTCCTTTTGGTCCCTGGCCCAGGCTTCCACATCAGAGTTTACGGCCGAAATAATATCGGTATTCAAATCAACCGTTTTCGGTTTTTGTCCTTTTTTCAGCTTAAGCTGATGAATATTCTTATAAATAAGTTTGATTTTCCGGTAAATGAAGCGCTCAACGGCAAACTGAAACAGGAAAAACGAAAGCATGAAAGTAAAAACCACCACGACCACCGGAACCCAGATGGTGTATTTGAGGTGGAAAATGTATTCCATGAGGGCCACGAAAATACCAACACTGGTGGCGAACCACATGGCAAGGTACAATGCCAAACTGCGCGGCGTGGATGTGTTCATCCGCTGCGCAAACGTAGCTCTGGATTTTCTTTTAGAATTCAAACTTGTAGCCCACACCTTTTATGGTGCGAATGTACGAATCTCCAAGCTTCTCGCGAAGCTTTCTGATATGTACATCAATGGTTCTGTCGCCCACAACTACATCGTCGCCCCACACGTTTTTAAGAATATCCTCGCGGGTAAAAACTTTTCCCGGACGAGAGGCCAGCAAGGCAATCAGTTCAAACTCCTTTTTCGGAAGATTGATGTTACTGCCATCCTTTACAATGAGGTATTTTTCGCGGTCGATGCTGAAACCGTTTACTTCCATAACATCTTCGCTGCCACCGGCATTGTGGCGGCGAAGCAGCGCTTTAACGCGCGATACCAAAACTCGTGGTTTTATTGGCTTGTTGATATAATCGTCGGCACCGGCATCGAAACCGGCAATTTGAGAATAATCTTCGTTGCGGGCAGTCAGAAACGCAATGAGAACATCCTTTAAATCAGGGGTTTCACGAATTACGCGACAGGTTTCGATACCATCCAGATCAGGCATCATAACATCAAGAATAATCAGACTTGGCTTTTCCTGCTGTGCCAGCTTGATGGCGTCCTTTCCATTGTTGCTTGTGAAAACCTCAAAGCCTTCTTTCACAAGATTGTAACTGATAAATTCCAGAATATCCGGTTCATCATCAACCAGAAGAATCTTTGTGTTTTCTGTGCTCATCCGCTATACTGCTAATATTTGAGGCAAAACTAACTTGGATTTTGCAGGATAAAGTTAATTTTTAGTTATGAAATACCTACGGCATTTTACAAACAGGTAAAGTTGAGCCAACCTGCGCTTGACATAAACACATCAGGCCGGAGGCCTAAATAGCCTTGTTACGCCACCTGCCGCTACGCAAATAAAGCCAGGCAAACAAAGCCATTAATAAGAAATACGCAGGCTCGGTAAGCCAAATCAGGTGCACATCGAGATGTAAAGTTACGCCGAGTACCCAGGCTATGATCAGATAAAGTGCAATTGTAATTGTTTCTATCGCAAGCGCTGTTCGGGTGTTGCCCGAGCCGGTTACTCCTGAAAAAATAGTGCTTGCCACTCCAAAAAGCATGAGCGCTCCGCTGATTACAAACAAGGTAGGTACGGCTTCAATCAATAATGTGCTGCTTTTGTCCTCAACGGCAAGGCCCAGAATGGTTGTCGGAAAAGCCACATTCATCAATACAAAGGGCAGTGCCGAAAGCACAGAAAGTGTCATAATTTTCCGCAACAGCGGGAAAACCTCATCGCTCCTGCCCTCGCCTATTACATATGAAACCAGCGTGTTGGTGGCCGAACTTAAGCCCCAGAATGGTACCATCTGAAACATATATATCATGCGGATAATCACAGAAATAGCCAGCGCCCGTTCGCCGTTTTGCTCAATTATAATGAAGAATAAAAACCAGCCTGCATGCGACAATACATATTGAAACATGACTGGCGCGGAGATGGAGAAAACCCGTGAAACCTCGGCGCGGTTGATGCCTTTCCATCTAAATAGTCCGTATTTGGCGGGCGCTCCGTTAAAAAATGCATGAGCCAGAAACCAGATAATTGCCACTAATTCTGATAATGACGATGCGATACCGGCGCCTCTGATGCCCATTTCATCGAAGCCGAATTCCCCGAAAATAAGGGCGTAATTCAAAAATGCATTGGCTCCTGCCATGGCAAATGTACTCCAGGTTATGACGGCCGATTGCGACACACCTATAAACAAGGCTCTGAAAGCCAGGCTGATAAGCGCGAAAGTGATTCCCCAGGAGCGACTGGATAAGTACGTAACAGAGGCTTCGTACACTGCCCCGGAACTTACGAGTCGTTTAAGAATAAATGGTCCGGCCAGTTCAAGCCCAAGCCACAGGATGAGCGACATGCTTAATAAAATGAGCAGGCTGTTGTCGAATATTTCGCCTATGGCGGAAAGCTTTTTTTCTCCGTCGCGACGCGCGATAAGAATCTGAACACCAATCGAAAAGCCTAATCCGAATACGTAAACTGACGAGAAAAATAATCCGGCCAGTCCTACGGCTGCCAGTGAAACCTCATCAACCCTTGCCATGAAAAAGGCATCGGTTGCCATAATTACAGTTTGAGCCACACCGCCAAGAATGATGGGCAATGCAAGCTGAATAATTCGCCTGTAACCTATGGACGTTTGCATCATGAATTAGTGTACCAGCAAAACCAGTCCTTTCAGGTATTCCCCTTCGGGGTGATAAATACTTACAGGATGATCGGCGGGTTGGGTGAGCTGGTGAAGTACCGAAATTTTCCGGCCCGATTCGATGCAGGCGGCGGTTATAGTATGCCGGAATAAATCCCGGTCAACCACCTGCGAGCAGGAGAAAGTAAACAGAATACCGCCGCTGTTAATCACTTTAAGCGCTGCCAGGTTTAGTCGTTTATACGCCTGTACGGCGCGATGGCGTGCATCGAGGTGCTTGGCGAAAGCCGGTGGATCGAGCACAATCACATCATATTTCTCTGAACATGTTTTCAACCATTCGGGAACATCGGCCGTAAAGGCCAGATGCTCGCCAGTAAAACCTGCGTTAAGTTCGGCATTAACCACGGCCATATCAATGGCTTTTTTGCTTGAATCGACCGAATGCACCACCCGGGCACCGGCATTTAATGCGTAAACCGAAAAACCGCCAGTGTAGCAGAAGGTATTTAAAACCTGCTTCCCGGCCGAGTAACGCGCCAGTAATTCGCGGTTATCGCGCTGATCGAGGAAGAAACCGGTTTTTTGCCCTTGTTCGAAATCAATTTTAAAACGATGTCCATTTTCCAGAACATCGGCCGGACCGGAATTACCTATCAGAAAGCCGTTTCCATCTGATTCGCCCAGCGATTCTGCCGACTTGTCAAATACCGATTCAATCATACCGCCAGAGTTCTTCAGAACGGCATCCGCGATTTGCTGCCTCGAAAGGTACATTCCCACGGAGTGGCATTGCACTACGGCCACCGTTCCGTAAACATCTATAATGAGTCCGGGCAAACCATCGCCCTCGCCGTGGATAAGCCGGAAGCAGTTCGTGTTTTGATTGGGAAATCCCATAATCCGGCGGTGCTCAAAGGCAAGTGTCAATTTGCGGTTCCAGAAGCTTTCGTCAACCGGAACATCCTCAAAACTGAGAATACGCACGGCAATAGATCCATGCTGCGCATGTCCGCGGCCCAAAAAACGACCAGCCGAATCGCAAACAGTAACCAATGCGCCCTCTTCCACTTTGTTACTAACCGAGCCAATGGCGCCGGAAAAAACCCAGGGGTGAAAACGCAGGACCGGCTTTTCCTTACCCGGCTTTAGAGTAACCAATGCTTCTTTCATGAGAGGCGCGAAGTTAAGTATAAAGCCCGCGCGTTTGGTATGAGGATCTTCGTTGGAGTGCGAGTGTGAGTGCGAGAGCGAGAGTGAGAGGTTTTCAGCAATCCTGACTTCCGCCTGAGGCTCAGTCTGGATGAATCATTTGTAACTTCTTACTGGCTTTCAGTTGATTGTTGCCATAATTTCTTGTTGGGAAAATTTTCTTGTTTCACTTGTTTCAGTAAATTTGTATCCGAAAGGATACAGTCTTGAAAATGTATTTTTTAGAGAAAACTTCAGAATTTGATAAGTGGTTTAGGAAACTTAATGACCTAAGAGCTAAAGCGAAGATTTTAATCAGGCTTCAAAAGTTAGAGAAAGATGACCATTTTGGAGATTGCAAGTCGGTAGGTGATGGAATAAAAGAATTGAGAATAGATTTTTCAAAAGGATATAGAATTTATTTCACAGAAACTGGAGGAAGGATTGTTATTCTATTAATTGGAGGCGAAAAATCAACGCAACAAAAAGACATTGTTAAGGCGAAGGAAATTCTAAAAACGCTAAAAAAGTAAGTCATGAACACATCAAAATTCGAAATAGCGGATTATCTGGACAGCAAAGAAATGATAGCGGAATATTTGAATGCCGTTTTAGAGGATGGTAATGAAAGTGAGATTGTGGCAGCAATTGGTAATGTAGCTAAAGCTATCGGTATGACTAAAATTGCAGAAGAAACCGGGATGAGCCGGCCAAGTTTGTACAAAGCTTTGTCTGAAGGAGCCAAGCCACAATTTTCGACAATTATGAAAGTGTTGAAAGCTATTGGTGGACAAATAAATGTCAGACCGATTTAATACACACTCAAGAGCGCATAGCCTGAATTGGATTGCCTGGAGAAAATTGAATAGTTCGTTTTTGAACTTACTTTCTCAATTCAGCATCAGGAGGATTTTCAAAAACCCAAGCTTAAGCTAACACACGAGCTATTAGAACTGAATAACATGCTGTCTGCTCTTACTCCTTCTTCCAGACGTTCTCTCAGGTCTCAGTCCGGATGAATCATTTCTACGCTTTCGCTTTGCTCCTTTTATTACGATTTAGTAAAAATGTATCTATCCCGAGGTTCCAGCCGAAATGGCTTCCACTCGGGATGAATCATTTCTACGCTTTCGCTTCGCTACTTTTATAACGATTCAGTAAAAAAATATCTATCCTGAAGTTCGCCTGCGGCTCATTCAGGATTACTAATTTCTACGCTTTCGCTTCGCTACTTTTATAACGATTTAGTAAAAAAATATCTATCCTGAAGTTCGCCT
>JAGQVC010000417.1 GCA_020438185.1 Bacteroidota bacterium | reverse complement strand
GTCCAGACAGCCCGTTGCCGACGCTGCCGGCATTTATGCGCCTGCCCCTGATCCAGACGATCAGGCGCTGGAACAGCTAATCGATCAGCTGCGTGCGCAAGGTCAGCGCGTCATTCGCGCATTGGCGGACACGTCCGATGCAGCAATCGATCCGGCCAGTCTGGGCTGCGATCGTATACTGCAACAGCTGAATGAAGGCTGGTGCGTACAAACACTGGATTCTTACGCTGTCACGCAGCCGTAAACAAACTAAACTGTTTTAGGAGTTTTTTAGACGTATGGGCAAGAGCGTTGTGGTAATCGGCACGCAGTGGGGCGACGAGGGCAAAGGAAAAATCGTGGACCTGCTGACCGAACGTGCTAACGCGGTGGTGCGTTTTCAAGGCGGTCATAACGCGGGACACACTCTGGTTATCGACGGTCAGAAAACTGTACTTCATCTAATACCCTCCGGCATTTTGCATGACGGCGTCATCTGCCTGATCGGCAATGGCGTGGTGCTGTCACCAGCGGCATTGCTGGAAGAGCTGGCGATGCTGGAACAAAACGGCATCGACGCCCGCTCCCGACTGCGTATCAGCCTGGCTTGCCCGCTGATTCTGCCCTACCATATCGCACTCGATATGGCTCGTGAAAA
>JAGQVC010000416.1 GCA_020438185.1 Bacteroidota bacterium | reverse complement strand
TAGATTGCCGCCACGCAGCCGTCATGGCGGCGGCAGGGATCGCCGCCTCACCCCACCTGCACGCAGCTCATGTCGAGCGAGCCGCCGACGAACTCGGTGTTGAAGATGGCGAGCGGCTCGCCTTCGTCCCGCAGCGCCAGCACCCACAGCAGCGGCAGGAAGTGCTCCGGCGTGGGGATGGCGCGGCGCACGTCGTCGCCCAGCGCGGGGTAGTCGGCCAGCGCCTCCAGGTCGCCCGCGCGCACCAGATCCAGCAGCTTGCGCTGCGCGCTGCGCGCCCAGTCGAAGCCGTAGTCGGGCTCGTTCATGTGCTCCCAGTCGACCAGGCGCAGGTTGTGCACCAGATTGCCGCTGCCCAGGATCAGCACGCCCTGCTCGCGCAGCGGCCGCAGCTGGCGCGCCAGGGCGATCTGCTGGCGCGCATCGAGCCGGCGCGGCAGGCTGAGCTGCAGCACGGGCACGTCGGCCTCGGGGTACATGTGCATCAGCACGGCCCAGCAGCCGTGGTCGAGCCCGCGGGCCTGGTCCAGCCGCAGCGGCGCGCCCTGCTGCCGCCCCTGCAGTTCGGCCGCCAGCGCGGGCTGGCCGGGCGCGGGGTATTGCAGCTCGTACAGCGCGGGCGGGAAGCCGTAGAAATCATGGATGGTG
>JAGQVC010000415.1 GCA_020438185.1 Bacteroidota bacterium | reverse complement strand
TTATTTTCACAGATCCCCCTTACGCCCTGGAAAACATTACCGATATTCACCAGATGGTATTCGATAATCAACTACTGAAAGAGAACGGGTTGCTCATCATAGAGCATGATCAAACTGTAATTTTTGAAAACCATAAAGGCTTTCTGGACCACAGAAATTATGGCAAGGTCAATTTTAGTTTTTTCCGTCAGGTCAAGTAGGTTTAATTTTCAGTGTAAGAATTTGTTTTTTAGCAAATAATACCTACTTTTGCACTCCTTTTTGAAAACTATAAAAGTTTAATTTTTAAAATTATTAAGTAGTTATGACAAATCAGTATGAAACCGTTTTCATTATGACTCCCGTTTTATCTGAAGAACAGATGAAGGAAACGGTAAAAAAATTCAAAGACTATTTGCTCGACAAAGGAGCGGAAATGGTACTTGAAGACAACTGGGGAATGCGTAAACTGGCATATCCCATCCAGAAAAAATCAACCGGGTTTTACCACTTGTTTGAATTTAAAGCCGAAGGTTCAATCATCCGCGATTTTGAGGTAGCCTTTAAAAGGGATGAAAGAATTCTGCGTTTTTTAACTGTTAAACTCGACAAACATGCAATTGCATACAACGAGAAAAAACGCAATAAGGCTAAAGAAGAAAAAGCCAACGCTTAATTATT
>JAGQVC010000414.1 GCA_020438185.1 Bacteroidota bacterium | reverse complement strand
GAATTGATTGCGCCTGGTTTTCTTTTTTTTAATTTTTTGACTTGCACCTAGTCTATGGGTCTTAACAGTAGAAAAAATCCAAATTCATGACAGATACTTTTTCAAAAGCAGAAAAAAACCTGGAGCTAAAAGGTTTTCTTGATATTGAAGTAGATCCTACGCTGGATCTTTTTGAAGAAATTAACAAACTTAAAAAGGAGAAAAATGCCATTATCCTGGCACATTACTATCAGGAAGCTGATATACAGGATATTGCTGATTATATAGGAGACAGCCTCGGGCTTTCTCAAAAAGCTGCTGAAACGGATGCAGATTTGATTGTTTTTGCCGGGGTACATTTTATGGCAGAAACTGCAAAAATTCTGAATCCTTCCAAAAAGGTGATCCTTCCTGATCTAAAAGCGGGTTGTTCTTTGGCAGACTCTTGTCCACCTGCGCTGTTTAGAAAATTCAAGGAAAAGTATCCGGATCATGTGGTGGTAAGTTACATCAATTGTACAGCAGAGTTGAAGACCCTGACCGATATTTGTTGTACTTCTACCAATGCAGTACACATCATCAACAGCATTCCTGAAGACCAACCGATCATCTTTGCTCCGGACAAAAACCTTGGTGCTTACCTTCAAAAAAAGACCGGAAGGGAGATGGTTCTGTGGAACGGAACC
>JAGQVC010000413.1 GCA_020438185.1 Bacteroidota bacterium | reverse complement strand
GGCGTCCGACCCGGAGTCCGGCTCCGTAAGGCAATATGCTGCTTTCCATTCACCAGTGGCCAGCTTGGGCAAATATTTTTTCTTTTGCTCCTCGTTGCCATAGTACAGGATGGGCAACGTACCTATGCCCGTATGTGCGGAAAGGCCCACGGCCACGGAATGGCCCGCCCCGATTTTTTCGGCCACCAACATGGTGGTGTTGAAATCCATGCCAAAACCACCGTATTCCTGTGGTACCGAAGTGCCCAACAACCCCAGTTCCCCGGCCTTGTCCAAAATCCCTGGCATTAGTTTAGGGTTTTTCTTAATATCATCGATTTCGTCCAGGTGTGGATATACTTCCTGTTCCAAAAAATCCTCACACGTTTTGGCGATCATCTTTTGTTCTTCCGTCCATTCTTCCGGAATAAAAACTTCACCCGCAGGTGTTTCCCTGATTAAGAACTCACCTCCTTTGATTGTTTTGGTTTTTGTTTCTGCTGTGCTCATTGCTGTGCTATTAATTTTAATATCCCTTTCTATTTTAAAAGTTGACAATTGACAAAGCTTTGTCAATTTAAGAACTCATAAACCCCTGCTACGCCTTGCCCCCCGCCCACGCAGGCCGTCACCATGCCATACTTCTTCTTTTGCCTGCGCATTTCGTTAAACAATTGCACCGAAAGCC
>JAGQVC010000412.1 GCA_020438185.1 Bacteroidota bacterium | reverse complement strand
GTGGTTGTTTATTGCGGTTGTTGTCCATTTAAAAATTGTCCGAATATTCGTCCGGCATTTACTGCCTTAAACGAAGCCGGTATGGAGCATGCTTATTTGCTCAATTTATCACAGAATTTGCGGGTTGACTGGATTGCGAAGGGTTACCCGATGGCGGGGAACTGATATTATAGTTGGGGAATTGTTGAGTTTTGCCATATTGAGTCATAAACGTTTATAACCGTTTAGGCGCTGGTTTTCGGAGATTTGGGGAGTACCTTTCAAGGGTTTAAACCCTTGAAAGGCCGGAATCCGGAATTTTTAATAAGGTTCTGATTCTTTGTAACGTTTTATTATGGCTCTGCTCCTTAGTTGTCACAATCACCAAAATGTAAAAGTTGCATTTATTAATCTTCCGGGGAGTACTCGAAGCAGCTTATTTTGCACTATTACTTAATATGGCTCTGATACATATTTAGTCAATTCTTGTGATTTTGTTCTGAATGAGAATGCAGGTTTCATTCGTGCAAAAAGTATTTTAATCGAATATAAACGTTTATCAGATGCTAAATGAGTTTGGGGTGCTTACCTTTCAAGGGTTTAAACCCTTGAAAGGCCGAAGCCAGAAGTTCGAAATCCGGAATTCGTGACCAGCGTATTTTGGGTTCCAGAGGATTACCTGATTTTTAGTTGGCTTCTCACTTATGTTTGCCAGGAAATAAATTCAGGATTCAAGAGGCCTTTTTGAGTTTTAAACGTTTACACACGTTTATGAAGTGTAAATGTTATTTTGAAGGAGTATCTTTCAAGGGTTTAAACCCTTGAAAGGCCTAAAGACAAAAAGCGGAGTGTTTG
>JAGQVC010000411.1 GCA_020438185.1 Bacteroidota bacterium | reverse complement strand
CGAGGCTTTTTAGAAGGTATTGCGTTGTACGGTAGCGGGCTCCAACCATTCCGGAAAGACGGTAATTCTTTGTTGCGCCTTCGAGCTGCAGGTTGCCGCCAAGCACGCTGGCTTCGGCAGAACCGGCAAATTCTTTCGGACGTTTGTAGGTAATATCCAGAACCGATGACATTTTGTCGCCGTACTTGGCTTCAAATCCTCCCGCTGAAAAGCGGAGATCCTGAACCATGGCGGGGTTGGCGAAACTCAAACCTTCCTGCTGGCCCGAACGAACAAGAAAAGGCCGGTAAATCTCCACATCGTTTACATAGACCAGATTTTCGTCGTAATTGCCGCCGCGTACCGAATATTGAGAGCTTAATTCGTTGTTTGAATGCACGCCCGGTAAGGTTTTAAGAGCCATTTCAATTCCACCGCCCGGACCAACAATAGATTTTATAATCTTGGGGTCGAGGCGTGTAATTCCCAGCTCCTGATCAACCTTGTCAACCACTTCGAATCCGGATATGTCGGTAATTTTTTTACTCAGAACATGATTGATAGTGCGTGTTTCGCCGGCTTTTAAGCGAACTTCAATAGTGTCAAGCAGAAAGCCCTGCAACCTGAAAACCAGGTGATAGCTGGTTTCCGGAGCCAGCGAAATGGAGTATTTTCCTTCGCTATCGGTACTTACACCTCTTAAAATATCTTCAACGGGATAAACGAGAGCCCCTGAAAGCAAATTTCCCTGTTCTCCGGTAACTTTTCCTTTAATGACAGCGCTTTGAGCTATGCCGGCAGCCGGCATCAGGAAAATGGATAAAACCGCAAAAAGTCTCCTCATTAAAACCGCTCGTCTAATTTGATTTTTTCTTGAAATCGCCGCGTTTCCAGGCTTCCACAAATTTTGCCCAGGCAATCGGGTTCAACAAATTATTCATAGGAATCTGACCGGCATGGTACAAACGCGTGTTGTACTGGTCCATTGTGTTTCTGTAATTCATAGAAGCGTCCATGGGCATTTTCATGGACATGTTAACCAGGGTTTCCTGTTC
>JAGQVC010000410.1 GCA_020438185.1 Bacteroidota bacterium | reverse complement strand
GTCAATGCTTTCGCTGTTCACTTCCTTCATACTTCTGGAAGTAGCTTCAACAGCGTCGGCCATCATAACTACCGCCGTTTCACGGCTGAAAGGAATTGGCCCCGGATACCTGAAAGCATTCTCATCCACTTCGGCATCGGGAAAATTTCGAAGAAAGGATTTATAAAAATATTGCACCCTGGAAGTACCGTGATGTGTTCTGATAAAATCAATCACCTTTTCAGGTAAACCATTTTTCCGTGCCTTATTTATTCCATGTTTCACATGGGAAATAATAATTCGGGCACTTTCATCAAACCCTAATTCATCGTGTGGATTCACCCCGGTGAGTTGATTTTCGATAAAATACCTGGCCAGTTCCATTTTTCCAATATCATGGTAAAGTGCCCCTGTGCGGGTAAGCAAGGTATTTCCGCCAATTCGGTAAATAGCTGCTTCGGCCAGATTGGCCACTTGTAATGAATGCTGAAAAGTTCCGGGAGCTCTGAAGGCCAGCTCCTTAAGCAATGGATTATTGGTATCGGATAATTCAAGCAATGAAACATCGCTCGTAAAACCAAATAATTTTTCAATGAAATAAATTAATGGATAGGAAAATAAAGTCAGAGAAGCACTTCCGGCCAGCCAGGCCAAATCAACCCAGTTTATTGAAGAAAGTCGCCCTTCAATCATTAAAGTAATTCCCGAAAAAGTAACGATGTAAGCTCCTGTTAAGAGAGTAATTGTAATGAATAACTGGGAGCGTTTCCGCATACTAACAATACTGAAAATACAGGCAATGCCGCCAACCATTTGAATGACAAAAAACTCATAAGGGTTGGGAACCAGAAAGCCTATAATAAGCATGGAAAGCATGTGTGAAAACAGAGCCAGTCTCGTATCAAAAAATGCCCTGATTATAATTGGCATCACACAGAACGGGAATAAGTAAATACTAACCGGACTTAGCTTCACCATGATTGAAGCGAGAATAACTTCAACAACAATGAGTGAAAAAAGGAAACTAAGCTGAATGGAGTCTTCAAAAATATCCTTGCGAAGCAAGATTAAAAACAGCAGCAGCATGGCCAGTAAGGTGGTAATAATCACGAACTGACCGGCAATTACCCAAATGGAATTAATCCGAAAACTGCCCATGCGACTTTCATATTCCTGCCGCAGAGATTCCAGCATTTGGTATTTTTCGGGAGTTACAGTTTCCCCTTTAGAAATCACAGGTTCTCCCCTGCTCACCATTCCACGAGAATCGGAAATATTCTCTATTGCTTTATTAACAGCCGAATTGGTAAGCTGCTGATTGAAAATTACATTTGGTTCAAGAAACTTCTCAAAAAATAATTTTAACTCCGGATCTTTCCATTCTCTTTTGCCATAAAGTTGC
>JAGQVC010000409.1 GCA_020438185.1 Bacteroidota bacterium | reverse complement strand
CCGGCGGATGTGTAATGGTTCTTGGATGCGACTACCGTGTAATGGCCGAAGGCGACTTCAGCATCGGATTGAATGAAGTGCCATTTGGAATTGTGGTTCCTGATACCATATTCAATTTGTATTCATTCGTTGTTGGCAAACAGGCTGCTTATAAATACCTGCTCGAAGGCAAATTACTCAGCTCTTCCGAAGCCTTATCAGCTGGTCTTGTTGATGAACTTGCACCCCTGGGGGAAGTACTTGAAAAAGCGGAAAAGCAAATGAAGAAATACCTGAGTCTGCCTCAGGGTGTCTGGGTTCAAAGCAAATTAAACTTCAGAGCCGGTTTATTGCAAACTTTGAATACTGATAATAATCCAAGCTTTGAACAAACCGTAAAATATTGGTGGTCAACCGAAACCAGAAACAGAATGAAGGCAATTATTGAATCGCTCGGGAAAAAATAAAGAAATTATTTCATTTTCCTGGTGCCGGTTTTTCCCAACGGCTCACCTCATAAATTTCAGGAATCCGCACAATTTCAATTTCCTCAAAATAATGCTGAAGTCCTTCCTCAATTCCGTTTTGAGGTAAAGTAAACGCAGCATCTACATCCAAATAAACGAGCGCATTTGTATTTAAAATACTGTCCGGTATTTCTGCAAAAGAATTAATCGGGAAAATATGCTGTTGTTTATTAATTTCAGCTTCCTCCATTCCGTTAAAAAACAAGTCCGGAAAAGCATTACATAAATAGCCCAGATTGGCATGCGAGGGACAAACAAGCAGCGGGGTGCCCTCGCTTAATTGCAAGGTACGATTGACCAGGGTTCGCATATCCCGATTGCGGCCGGGAGAAAAATCAAGTCCTGGCAACAAACAAATTAAAATTAATAAGGGAAGCACCCAACCCTTCCTGATAAGCTTTGTGGATTCATCGGCCAGCATGGCCAGGAAAATAAATAAGGGTACAGAAGCAAAAAATAAATACCGGGGTATAAATACCGGCTGAAAGATCAGACTTTGAATATAAAGTCCGAAATAAATAACCACAAACCACAAGAATGGTATGCCGATTTCCCTTTTAATGATTAATGCAGAAATATTCTTACGATTTATGTAAAGTGCTGTAAGCCCTGTTAACCCTGCAGCAACGGTCATTAAAGCACCATTCCACATTAAATTAATATGTCCGTATAACTGCGTAATTACTGGAGCCTGAACCCATGTTCCGGTTTCTTTCATATGCCCTATCCGCTGCAAAGCAGGAAGCACCAAAGGAGAAATAAGAATAAGAAAAATAATCAAAGCAGCTAAACTTTTTCCGGGATATTTCAGAGGTGTTTTATCGGCTAACAAAGTAATTGCAACCGCGATTAAAACCCATATAGAAAGGTAGTGTGTGTAAATAAGTAGTGCAGAAATAATAGCCAAAAAATAGAGCCGCACCTGTTTTTCGTTTATTCCATTCATGCATAATTGCATTGCCAGCAGAGTAAGCAGTGCAAGCAACGTGTAGGAGCGGGCTTCGAGTGAGAAGA
>JAGQVC010000408.1 GCA_020438185.1 Bacteroidota bacterium | reverse complement strand
TAACCTTGCTCTGAATCTGGTTCTTGAGTTCCTGCATTTGCAACTCTTTGGTAAGTTGCTGCAAAACAAGAACTGCCCTTTGCTTGAGGTCGGCCACTTCGAGCATTTGCTGCTTCTCGGCCACCTCGGCATTCATGTTCGACGAAATGAAATTGATTAGGAAAGAAGGGCTTTCAATGTTCTTTATCGCAAATGCCGCTTCGCTGGGAATGTTTGGCGAATGCTGGATAATCTGAAGGGAAATATCCTTCAGGGAACCAACCATAGCCTGAAATTCCTTGTCCTCGGCCGCAGGCCGGATTTCTTCAAAAGAGGTAATTTTTGCCTTGAAATAAGGCTCCTGCTGAGTAACTTCATCCAGATGAAATCGCTTTTTACCCTGAATAATTACGGTGGTATTGCCATCGGGCATTCTCAGCATTTTGACGATTAATGCAATCGTTCCAACCTTATTGAGGTCTTCAAACGAAGGGTCTTCGATGGCAACATCTTTCTGCGAAACAACGCCAATTATCTTATCCTTCTTATAAGCGTCTTTAATCAGCTTTATGGACTTATCCCGGCCAACCGTAATCGGAATTACGACTCCCGGAAAAAGCACGGTATTTCTTAATGGTAAAATTGCAAGTTCCTCCGGCGTTTCTTCGGTGTTCATTTGTTCCTCATCCTCACTCGAAAGCAATGGAATGAACTCCGAATCGTCGTCAACCAGATTGGAAAATTGTAAATCGTTAAAGAATTTTATTTCACTCATGAAATGATATCAAATAATGACAAATAGTCAGATTTTACGGATAAAACCAAGTGTTTTACCGCATAATACTAAAGGTTCAACCGATATGCCAAAGGAATCAGCCGCCCTGACGATATTGGCTGGTTTGTCTGTGAACCTCTTCAAATAAAGCCTTTTCGACACCATCGAAAGCGATATTTCTGCGTTCCATGACGCGGGCTGCCGTTTCGGCAGCTTTATCCAATTTGTATTCGGTCATTCCTTGAGCACCTCCCCAGCTAAACGATGGAATGAAGTTTCGCGGGAAGCCTGACCCGAAAATATTGCTGCTAACGCCCACAACGGTCCCGGTGTTAAACATGGTATTAATACCACACTTGCTGTGATCGCCCATAATTAAGCCGCAAAACTGCAGGCCGGTCGAAACAAAACCCTGTTTCGGGTAGCTCCAGAGCTTTACCAGATCGTAATTGTTTTTCAGGTTCGAGTTGTTGGAATCGGCACCGATGTTACACCATTCGCCCAAAACCGAGTTACCGAGAAAACCATCGTGTCCTTTGTTTGAATAACCAAAAATTACACTGTTGTTTATTTCGCCGCCAACGCGGCTTTCGGGACCAACAGTGGTCGCTCCGTAAATTTTGGCACCCAGTTTTACCATACTGTGCTCTCCCAAAGCAAATGCACCGCGGATAACCGTTCCTTCCCAAACTTCGGAATGCTTTCCAAGATAAATAGGTCCACTACCGGTATTAAATACCGCGTGGTAAGCAACAGCACCTTCTTCGGCAAAAAAAGCATCACCCATAATGGTATTGCCCGGTCCGGGATC
>JAGQVC010000039.1 GCA_020438185.1 Bacteroidota bacterium | reverse complement strand
TGTTACCGCGGAGTATATCGATACTGAAACCCGTTTGGCAAACGAACGTGTCTATTTAAACCGATATAAGGAATTACTCTCCAAAGCAACATCTGTTAAAGATATTTTGTCTATTGAAGAAAACGTTCAGTCCCTTCAGGAAGAAATTGAAAGTAAAGAAAGGCGTTTGAAATACATTGATGGGCAGGTTTCTTATAGCACAATGAGAATTAAGTTAATCGAGAAAAAAGACATTTTAATTAAACCTCAACCTGAAGACAAATTTTCTGCAAGGGTTAAAACTTCTTTGAGCAATGGTTGGACTTCGGTGGTTGACTTTTGTTTATTGCTAATTATAAAATGGCCATTGTTTATATTGGGTATTTTGGCATTATTATTTGTTCGCAGATACCTTAAAAAGAGAACAACTAAGGAAGCATAAATGAAACAATTAAATTCCCTGTTAATAAATTTGACAGGGAATTATTTTTTCGATTATGACAATCTGATGTGTATTAGTTGGTGACAGTAAAAAGAATCAAATACGCATTTTTGCTCTTTTCATCAAGTAGGGCAGGAGTATCTGATCATAAGGTAAATTAATGTCTGCTTCCACAAAATCAATGTGGTATTGCGCGCATTTTATTTTTAATTCATGGTATATTTCGGTTACCTGCTCCAGATAACGATTTTTAACCTCCTGAGGCTGTAATCTTATTTCCTCGCCACTTTCAAGGTCAACAAAGCGGTACGGACGGTTATCAAAATCAAATTCAAGTTCGCGGGCATGATCCGTTACATGAAAAATAACCACCTCGTGTTTATTGTGTTTCAAATGCTGAAGTGCTGAAAACAAGTGCTCATCATCTGAAGATTCGTCAAACATATCACTGAAAATCATAACCAGACTTCGTTTGTGTACAGCTTCCGCAATCGTATGAAGCACTTCCGCAGTTTTAGTTTTGCGCTGTTTTTTATCCCAGGGCGTATCCAGTAATTTCTCCAGCTCGTTGTACAACATGGCCATGTGAACACCTGAAGACCTGGCGGGTGTATGCACTTCCAATTCTTCATCAAATACACTAATCCCGGTGGCATCTCTTTGCTTATTTAACATGTAAACAAGCGCAGCTGCAGCTTTAACAGAAAAACTCAGCTTATTATCTTTTCCCTCATCGGCTGCATCAACCGGAAAATACATGGATGAACTTCTGTCAATGACTACCTGGCATCGCAGATTCGTTTCTTCTTCAAAACGTTTTACATACAATTTGTCCGTTTTACCGAAGAGTCGCCAGTCAATATAACGTGTTGATTCCCCCGGATTGTAAGATCTGTACTCTGCAAATTCTACAGAAAACCCGTGAAAAGGACTTTTGTGCAAACCTGTAATAAAGCCTTCCACTACCTGACGAGCAAGTAGTTCTAAATGAGAGAATTGTTGTATTTCCTGACGATTGATTGGCATAGCTGCTAAGTAACGAAAAACATCTGTGGTTTATTCAGATTCAAAAAAACAAAAAGGGCCACAGTACTTAAAACTGCAGCCCTTTAATATGGTTATTGTGTCTTAAATCTGAGCTTCCAGTTTGGCAGCTAGAATATGCTTTGGTACAGCGCCAACCTGCTTATCTACCACTTCTCCATTCTTAAAAACCAAAAGTGTAGGAATATTGCGAATTCCATACTTCATTGAAATGTTGGGATTACTGTCAACATCAACTTTGCCTACAACCGCCTTACCGGTATAGTCATTTGAAAGCTCTTCAACAATGGGACCTACGACGCGGCAGGGACCGCACCATTCCGCCCAAAAATCAATCAATACAGGTTTGTCTGATTTCAAAACAACTTCTTCAAAGTTGCCGTCTGTAATTTCTAATGCCATGATATTTTTGTTGTGTAATTGTAAAAGTGTTTTTCAAAGATAAGACCTTTTGAGTTTTTATGACAGCTTGTCGTGTTTATTTAAGTTCTTATACCTGCATCATCAGAAACCGTCAAGTTTACCAATTGTTTTAAAAATGCACAATTACCTGCTTTTTTTCAGCAGAACATTGCCTGGGTTTATTTATCCCGCCTCTCGGCGGAAATAGACTGCACTGTTAAAAAATCATTGTTACTTTGAACCAACAAACAACATTAGCATACGCCTGCCAAAATTTCCAGAATTGTCATGTCACTTTCACGATACAAACTGCTTCTCATTTTAATCAGCCTGTCGGCAGAAGCTTTTTCTCAGGCAAACTCTCCGGTCATTCATCAAACACAATCGGTAAAATTTAAGGATCATAGTGTTCCTGACAAAGTGGTTGATTTGAAGAATAAAGAAACGCTTGAATCAGATGCAAACAGAGACGTTTTAAGCCGAAGCAGGGTAACTTCCCCGGGTGAAAATGAAGTATCCCTGAATTTGGGAGCAAGTCTGATTAACCAGCGAAATCAATTTTTAACAAACGACGGCCTTATTCTTCGTGACGAGCAAAGAACGCTTGAAGCTGCGGCTCAGCAAATTGGTTCGGGTAATGATTATGAGTCGCAGTTTGCTTTACTGCGCATCAACAGAAATAGGTCAGACGCTGAAAATTACTTGAGAAAAGCTGCAGCTATGAGGCCCTCAGATGCTTTGCTTCAGTTGGAAACCGCCTGGGTTGCTGAACGGGTTGGAAAAACCAAAGAAAGGAATCAGGCAGCAAAACTGGCATTGAACTCAGGACTTGTTTCTCCGGTTCTGGTTCAACAAGCTAAATGGATGGCATCATCCGCCGGAAACGGCGGAATAATAATAACAAACGGAGAAAATGATACTTACCCGTTTTGGACGCTGGGAGATATTGGAAATTACTCGGTGATTTCTCTTCAATTTATTAACGAGCCGGACTATCTGAATCAGAAATTAAAGGAAGCCGGAATTAATTCTCAAGTTTCATCTAAGTCCGATCCTGATGAATTAATTCAACTTTTAAAAAAATCCGGTAAACGGATTTTGATTTCATGGGCTGTACACCCGGATTATTTAACTAAGTGGAGAAAAAACTTATATGCAGCCGGACCGGGCTTAGTTTTGTCTGATTCTGCAATTGACAATATCGAATTGTTGAGGAGTTTTTACAGCAATCAGGACATAAGAACGTATATTCAAAATGGTGCCTGGATTCATGATACGTTCGCAGCCGGAATGGCAAATTTACTTCCCGGCATAGATATTCTCCTGACTTCAGGAAATATTTCTGATATTGAAAAAAACGCTTTCAATGATTTGAAAGCCATGCTCTTGTCTAACCTTCAAAAAGCGGGAGTTCATGGCAGATAATTTAAAACAACTAAGTGATGAAAAGCTTATGGCATTGATCGTTAGTCGCGATCAGTTGGCGTTTGCCGAATTGTACGACCGCTATAGCGGCAAGCTGATGACCTATTTTATGAGAATGCTTTGGAACGACCGGGAAATGGCCGAAGATCAGGTACAGGAAGTATTTATGAAAATTGCCCGTCAGCCTGAACTGTTTGACTTAAGCAGAGTTTTCAGACCCTGGGTTTACACAATCGCCTATAATAATTGTAAGATGGAATATCGAAAAGCAGAAAGAAGAGGAAGGCCGGTTTCACTGGAAAAAGCACCAGAGCCGTCTGACGTAAATGCGGCTATTCCTGAGCGTGTTGATCGAAAAGCATTTCTGATAAAATTAAAGGAAGTTCTGGCAACAATCAAAGAGCCGCATAAAAGCACATTCACATTAAGGTATTTCGATGAACTTTCTTTAAAGGAAATTGCTGAAATACATAATTGCAGCGAAGGAACTGTCAAATCAAGGTTGTTTTATACCCTTCGAAAAATCGCTGCACGCTTACCACAATTTCAAAATCTTGTATCATGAAAATGTCCAATCAATTTTCGGATGATTTCGAAAAAATAATATTAAATAAATCTTTTGGAGAACTTAGTGCCGACGAATTAAAGGCGCTGGAAGCTGAAGGTATCTCTGAATCTGAATTTGAAGCTGTTAGAAATATGCTGAAAGCAATGGCTGAGATTGAGGAAGAACAAATTCTTCCTGCACCTGAATTAAAAAATAAATTACTTTCAGCTTTTAATGAACCCGTAAAGAATAAAGGAAGAATAATTCCCATTCAAACATGGATCATAACCGGACTTTCAGCAGCGGCTTTAATTGCATTAGCTTTTTTTATTTTCAAGCCGGGCTTGGATCCTGCTGCTCTTAAACCTGAGCTGAGCCAAAATATTGTTCAGGATTCAGGATCTGAAAACAACCACAACGTAGAACTTACAGAACCGGTGGAAAATACAGATCAAACTGAAATTATTAATGAATCCTCGGATATTTCACTACCTGAAGTGGTTCAGGAACCATCCGCGGATTTAGTTAAAGATGAATCAGAAATAGTAGAATCTGTCAATTCTGCGGAAGAACCCTCATTGACTAAGTCTGAAATTGATAATCTCCCTGAAAAGAAGCGGTTGGAAGAGAAAGCCGCTATTGCAGAATCTGTAGAGCCGACTAAAATGATTCAGGCTGAGAATCTGAGTACAACATCGGTGACTACAAATTTTTATTCCACTCCGGCCGCTACTTTGTCTTCGGGTGCAATTGTCACAGGTAAAGCAACTACTGTTGCAGTTGAAATAAAGAAAAGTTCTGATTCAATGAAAGATCACAAAGATATGTTTGCTACACTGGTGACTATTTATTAATCAAAATCTTTTGGTAATAAATTGAACCTTGTTTTTACTATCTCATAATTAAGCGTGATTTTAACCATTCACGCTTTTGTTTATGAAAAAAATAATTCTTTCACTAAGTGCAATCATTGCATATTCCTTTTCATATTCTCAATCTGCCGGCAACGCCATTCATCAGAATCAGGGCTCAGCCGGCAACTTTGTTAATTATGGTATCGGCAATCTGCCGGATGTCCGCACAGAACCTACCTCAGGTCCTTCAGGAACCACAACCATAAAGGCCGAAGTGATGATAAATGTAGAAGCCAGTTCATATGTCGCAATTTTAAGTTGCACGCAGGCTGGCGAAACTGTAACTCAAACTGATTCTCTGATGGATGTCCGTTTGAATAATGTTTTTGATGAATTAATCAGGGCAGGTATTCCAATAGAAAACACGCACGTTGATTTTATTTCAATGCTTCCTACTTATGAGTTTGAAATGACTGAAAAGCGTTATTCAAAAACAATGAATGAGGTTCCTACAGGATTTGAAATGAAAAAGAATATTCACGTCAGATTCAATGAGCATGATCGTTTGAATGATTTAATTGCCGCGGCAGCTAAAGCAGAAATGTATGATTTGGTAAAAGTTGAATACAATGTAGCGGATATGGATCGCATTTATGATGAAATCAGGAGTAAAGCGGAATCAGTTATAGCTCAGAAAACAGAATCCTTTACCCGGCTTGGTTTTGATTTGCAAATTATGAATTACGGTAGTAACCAAGGTTCGGTTTATCCGGCCGACCGTTACGTGAAATATTTGGCAGCTAATACCGGAATTCCTAAAACATATGCAAAACGCTCTTCCAAAGACAAACCGGTTGAGTACAATTATGCTGACAAAAACACAACTGTTTATTACGAAAAATTACCTTATTCAAGATTTGATGTTGTTCTAAATGCTGATGCCGTAGAACCAACTGTTCAGTTCTTTTATTCTATAAGCATTCAATATAAATTGCAATCGGCCGAACAGGCCAAGCGGGAAGCAGAAGACCGGGAATTAGATATAGAACTTAGAAGAGCCCAGATTCAGGCACAGATTAAAGCTGTAAAAGGAAACGGAACAACAGCAACTGTTAACAATCATGTAACTGTAAAAACAAAGTAGAATTCAATTTTTCTCCCCGAATTATTTATTGAATGTCCTATTCAGAATGATTCGGGGATTCATTTGTATTCATAGTTTTACCAAATGAATACGGAAGAATATTTTCAAAATCTGTCAAGTCTGGTTCACGCTGAACGTGAGTATGAACAAGCAGGCTTTGAAGTTCTGATGAAGGAATGGTCTATTGAGAAACGGGTAGAAGCGGGCATTTGTTGGCATCCTTTACGTGTTGCTGAAACAGGATATGGTTTTGGCGATTATCCATACGCTATTCTGGAACGCACCCGAAACACAGATAGAAATCATTCTTTTGGCTCTGGTAAGCCGGTATTATTATATTCTTCTGAGCATGACTCTCCTGATCCGTTAAAGGCGGTTGTGCAATTTGTTTCCGGAAATCAGATTAAGCTAATTTTCTTAATTGATGATGAACCGGAATTATTAAGCTATTCAAAGCTTGGTATTGTCCTGTTGCCGGATGAAAATTCCTATCTCGAACAAGAGAAAGCAATGGAGAAGATTTCGAAGGCAAAAAATTGCCGGCTCGCCGACTTGAGAGATATACTGCTTTTAAAAAAGAATTTTAACACTGAATCGGATTTTAATTCAGAATTTTCAGATTTGAATGCAAGCCAGACAGAAGCAGTAAATACGGCTTTGAATGCTGCTGATGTTGCACTTATTCACGGTCCCCCGGGAACAGGCAAAACAACAACAGTAATCAGGCTAACCCGCGAACTTGTATCCCGGAATGAGAAAATTATGCTCACAGCTGCATCAAATACTGCTGTAGATTTATTGGCAACACGTGCGCATGAAGCAGGTCTTAAAGTGCTTAGAATTGGAAACCCGGCCCGCGTTGATGAAAAACTGGAGGCGCTAACACCTGAAGGAATTGTGATGAGGCATCCTGAATTTTCAGAAATTAAAAAATATAGAAAAGAAGCAGCGGAACTGCGCCGTATGGCATCAAAATACAAGCGCAATTTCGGAAAAGCTGAACGTGAACAGAGAAAACTGATTTTAATCGAAGCCAAAAACAGGGTGCGCGCTGCTATTGAGTTGGAAAATTATTTATTCGAAAATGCAGTAAACAATTCGGATGTAATTTGTTGCACGCTGATTGGTTCAACAGGAAATCTTATTCGGGAAATACAGTTTGATACCGTTATTATTGATGAAGCTGCACAGGCAACAGAACCTTCGGCCTGGGTTCCATTATTAAAGGCGAACAAAGCGGTTTTTGCCGGTGATCCTTTTCAGTTACCACCGGTTGTGAAATCGGATACAGCAATTAAAGGAGGGCTAATGGTAACGCTAATGGAAAAGCTTCTTAATCGCGTTCCAACTGTGTTGCTGAACCTGCAATACAGAATGAATCCTTTTATTATGCAATTCCCGGCTGCATATTTTTACAACAATGAATTAATTGCAGATAATTCTGTGTGTCAATCAGACAATTCTGAGGAAGCTTTGCTTTTTATTGATACAGCGGGCAAAGGTTGGGAAGAAGATATTAATCCGGAAAGCCGCAGCATTTATAATTCTTCAGAAGCACTTTTTATTTACCGTTATTTTATTGAGGCATTAAGGAAAGGTGAGTTTGAAGAAATGGATGTTGGAATAATTTCCCCTTATCAGGAGCAAATTCAATTGCTAATTGCTGAATTCAAGAAAACAGAAGCTGATGAACTGAATAAACTGCCTGAAATCAAAACAATAGATTCCTTTCAAGGTCATGAGAAAGATGTAATAATTATTTCACTGGTGAGAAGCAACAACAGTTCTGAAATAGGCTTTTTGAAAGATTATCGAAGAATGAATGTGGCAATGACTAGAGCAAAGTGTAAACTTATTATTGTGGGCGATTCTTCTACACTAGCGCAAGATCGATTTTATTCTGACTTTATCGAGTTTACGCAGCAAAATGGTTCTTACCGTTCTGTTTGGGAATACAATTACGATTGATGTTGGATTGTTTTCCTCAATTGCTTTAAGATTGATGTATAGTAATTAAAATTTAGTAGTTTTCCGAATGGAAATTCCTAAATCTGAATATCCTTTATTTGGTTCAGGCCTTAGTTCAAATGATCTGGTTCAGATAGATTTATCTGCGGGGAATTCATTTCTTTCAAACATTGATTTGGATGATCGACGTGAATTTGAAAACTTTATATTAGAAACTATTCACAAAGAAAACGGGAAAGCGGGGATTGGAGGATATCTTGAAAACAGAATTATTTACAGGAGAAGTTCGCATTTCGCTGGTCAGGAAGCTGAACGAAGTATCCATTTGGGAATTGATATATGGATGCCTTCTGGTACCAAAGTATATGCACCTTTAAATGGGTCTGTGCATAGTTTTGGAATAAATGATAAGTATGCTGATTACGGTGGCACATTAATCCTTCAGCATCGATTTAATGGATTCGATTTTTGGACACTTTATGGCCATATTGCTCATGCTTCCATTGAAGGCCTATCTGAGGGAGATGAAATCCTGGCAGGTGATTTAATTGCAACATTAGGTGATTGGTCTGAGAATGGAAACTGGCCACCCCATCTTCATTTTCAGGTTATTCTTGATATGTTAAATTATTCCGGAGATTTTCCGGGTGTTTGTTCTGAAAATGAAATTGATTATTTCAGGAAAATTTGCCCAAACCCAATGCCCTTATTATTCTCATCTTAGATTCCCAATGCTGTTGTTTAAGTATTTAGTGACATATTTACAGGGAGGAATCAATTTGAAGAAACTAACTACCTATTTAATATTTTCTTTGCTGTTAGAGTCCACAGGAAGTTAGATTGCCATTTCATAAGCATATTGTTTTCCAGGTGACTTTGAAAAATCTCCTCAATTAAATCCAGATTAATATTATCAACAATTTTGTCAATAAGGTCTGCAGGAGTTCTGTCGGGAATACTTCTAATAATTATAGTTTCCTTAATAGGTAAAACCTCAAACTTAAAATTCCATTTTCCATTCCAGGGCGAATGAATTAGTGCTAATTCCAAATTTTCACTTTGTCGATTTCTGTAAAGGAACATTGGTATTATCAGGCGATCTTCAAATGAAGCGACAGACACAAAGAAGAAAGTATTAAGCAATTCATTTTTAACCTTACTTTCAAATAAGCTCAGAGGTTGTATAGATAATTCAAATATACTTTTGGGCATAGCTTTGGCATTTTTTCATTTGGCCTGCGGCCGATGCTGTATTCTTAGTGTCCCCGAAGGGATTACCTCTCTGCGATCGGGGTTCCCTGGAGTGACCGAATTCCGAAAACACCATCATTCGCTACGCGAATAAATTAAAATATACCGAACTGCGCTTACAAAAATAAATTTTTGACGCTTTTCGGTATATTCATTTGGCCTGTGGCCGATACTGTTTTCTTAGTGTCCCCGGAGGGATTTCCTCTCTGCGATCGGTATTCCCTGGCGCGACCGAATTCCGAAAACACCATCATTCGCTACGCGAATAAATTAAAATATACCGAACTGCGCTTACAAAAATAAATT
>JAGQVC010000407.1 GCA_020438185.1 Bacteroidota bacterium | reverse complement strand
CCTGTACGAGGAGTTTGCAAAGGCGAAACAGAGCCTTTTAACTGGCGATTTCGGTCAGCAAATCAAAGAGGAGGTATTGGAGAATACGAGCTTCGGCATCAAAAGCCAGGCTGCCCGTAAAAGAATCAGCCAGGAAATGATCAAGCGCTACGAATTGGCTCCTGCCGGCTTCTGGTCATTTTATTTCAATCTTGAAGAAGCCGAACAAAAGCTTGCCTTGCTTTTTTTGTGTCTGAAAACATACACACTCATGTTCGATTTCCATTTGGAGGTAACCATGAAGCACTGGAAAATGCACGCTGCAGAATTGGAAAGATTTGACCTTCAAATGCGCCTCGATGAAATAAGTTCCGCTCATTCAGATGTGGATGCATGGAGTGAGTCTACCAAAACCAAAACCATTACTGTTTATCTAAGAACACTTACAGAAGCAGGCCTGCTTAAAGCCGGCAAACTGCAAAAGCCCAATAACATCAGTTCCGGCTTCCGTGATTATTTCATGAAAATAGGGGAAGCATGGTTTCTGGAAGCTTGTTTTATATAAGAATGTTCAGCCAAATATGACCATCACAGAGCTATACAATAAACTGGATGATAAAGATTTCCAGAATCACCTGACGGGGAACCTGTTCTTTCCGGCCTATATGTATGTGTACGACCCCGACAAGGAATATGAAATAGATCAGGAAATCATGAACATAAAAGAGCGCCTGCATCGGCCTACTAATTATCTGGATGTCATGGTGCTCGACATTTTTGAGGAGTTTCTGGAGTTTCTGCGTACTCAGAATTTTGGCAAAGTGTCTAAATACGAGTACTTCCTGAAACAGGAAGAATCCCGGCCGGAGCAGGTAGAAAAATCCCTGCGCCAGGCAGCCAATGACGATCGTTTCTATACCTGGCTGGACAAGAAAATCCGGGATCATTTTCACCAGGCGGGCGATGCAGAAGTTGCATACGTATTCGTAAAAGGATTCGGTGCCATATTCCCTTACATGCGGGCCAGCAAATTCATGAATAACTTCGAAAAGCATATCTCCGGGTATAAACTCATCATCTTTTATCCGGGAGAAGTGTCTGAAAACTACAACCTGTTCAAGGTCCTTAACGACGAAAACCTTTACCGCGCTATCAAATTAATCAACTAACCTTATGATTTTCAAAGACATATTCAGCAACGATATCAACCGGGCCATAAACCCTGCCGTAGTAGTTAGTGATCATAAAAAGGAGACCATAAATGCCGAGATCAAGGAGTATGTATTTACAGATGAACTTCTTGAGAAACTATATCTGATACTGGATACCATCGTGAACAAACGGACTGGAAAATCCGGCATTTGGATCAATGGATATTATGGCTCCGGTTAATCGCACTTTATCAAATACGTGCACTATTGCCTCAACCCGGAAACCCAGGAAACTGCCTTTGAGGGTCTGATAAACGCTGCAAATAAATACGACAGCAGTAAGTCCGGCGCTAACATGGCCATAAGCGCCAGCAACCTTGCCCTGCTCAAGAAAAAGATAAGTGCCGGTAGTTTCGAGAACATTCTGTTCAATGTGGAAGACGAAACCGATGATGGAAGTGGTGAGCGCCTTACGCGCATTTTCCTGAATATGTTCAACAAGTTCCGGGGTTATAATTCCAACGACATCGCCCTGGCGCTTTTGCTGGAAAAATATCTGGATGAAAAAGG
>JAGQVC010000406.1 GCA_020438185.1 Bacteroidota bacterium | reverse complement strand
ATTCTGCAGGAATTCGTGCATTGCGCGATTGGCTGTTATCGCGCCCTGTTCTTATAGGCAGGCTAGGCATGGTATTTCCTGCACTGATCAATTGGCTTAATAAAAACCTGCTCAACCGCAGATTGATGCACATGTTGGCAGGAATTCACTATAAAAAAGTGCTCCCCAAAGTTCATTTTCACACTTTTGGGCGCTGGTTTCGCAAGCGAAAAGCGAACAGGAAACCGGATGTCTGGCTCTTTCCCACTTGTTATGTAAATTACAATGACCCGCAGATCGGTAAGGATGCCATCACTGTATTGGAAAAAAACGGGCTTGAGCCAGGCTGCTGCGGCGCGGAAAATTGCTGTGGTGCTCCTCAACTGGATCGGGCCAATTTCAAGGAAGCAGCCAAATGGGCCTGGAATGTTATTGAAAACCACAAGGAAGCAATCGACAACAAGCAACCGATACTTGCCATTAATCCAACTTGTTCGCTGACCATGAGGAAGGAATACCCCGGTTTATTCAAGGATGAGTTAAAGCGAAACCGCGCTGAAAAATTCTCCGGACTTGTAAAAGATTTTTCAGAGTATTTGTGGGAACTCAAACAAGCGGAGAAGTTTAACCGTGATTTCAAGTCGAGCCCCGGAGGCACAGTTTACCATGCCGCATGTCATCTCAGGGCCCAGGGTATTGGCTTTCGCAGCCGGGATTTGTTGCGCCTTATTCCGGATAACCCTATTTCCTTTGTGGATGAGTGCAGCTGTCATGACGGCACATTCGCATTTAAAAAAGAATATTTTGATTTATCGATGAAGTATGGCAAAGAGGCTTTTCAAAGGATCGCTGAAGAAACTGAAAAATTATGCGTCTCTGATTGTCCATTGGCGGCCATGCAAATAAAGCAGGGCGCAAACTTGAAACAACATCCAAAGCACCCCATTACAGTTTTGGCAGAAGCATACGAGGAGAAGAAAGATGGTTAAAATAAATTTATCTGATATTCTGGACATTGCCGCTTATGAACTGAATCGCGAGGAATTTCAGAAGTCCGTATTTCCTGAAAAAAAATCGCGCCGCATACATCTGGGTGATAACATGACCCTGTTACTGGAAAACCGTCTCACCATGTTGTATCAGATCCAGGAAATGTGCAGGACTGAACGCATAGTCAAACCGGATGCGATCCAGCATGAAATTAATACATATAGCAAGCTTGCATCAGATAAAAGTGCATTGCGGGCAACGATATTGATTGAGTATCCTACCAGTCAAACAAGGGATGAAATGCTCAAAAAACTTCTAGGTTTGCACGAGCATCTATTTTTGGAATTCGTACATGAGGAAAATGTGCACCGGATTTTGGCAAAATTTGACATGGAGCAAATTGGGCATGACCGGCTATCATCAGTTCAGTACATTGAGTTTCCGCTTACAGGACTGAATGAGGCATTCTTGTTATCGGATAAAATGTCCTTCTTGGTCGATCATCCTGAATACAATGCTCAAGCCATCCTTGCAGTTCCACAGATGGAAGCGTTAAAGCAGGACGCACGAGGCTGAATATGGGAGAAATGGAAGTAAAGGACATTCTGAACAAACATGCTCTGAGCGCAACGCCACAGCGTATAGCGATTTACCAGTTTTTTCAGAATAATATGTCGCATCCGGATACCGATAAAGTATATCATGGAATTTCTTCCCAACTCCCGGGAATCAGCAAAGCAACAGTCTA
>JAGQVC010000405.1 GCA_020438185.1 Bacteroidota bacterium | reverse complement strand
GATGCATATTAAAGCTATCACTGTTTCGGACCAGGGTATTTACATTGGCGGACGTGTTCAGTTTGATAATACTTCATACAAGCAAAAACTGGATACTACCGATTCAAAAGCAGCCTTTTTAATGTGTATGAACCTTTCAGGCGAAGCCTTGTGGACCAAAACGTTTAATGCCATGGAAGTGAATGCATTATGCCACGATTTTGCTGGTAATATTTATACCTCTTACCGCAGCAAGCGCAGCAAGGGATTGGCGCCACTAAAAATTGGCAGCGACACCCTTTCGGACACCTACGAACGCATTGTTATAGCAGCCTTCGACGGAAACGGGAATTACAAATGGAGCAAGAAAAGCAATGCCATGATGTCGAATGAGCCCAACAGCCGCATCCATTGCGACCCCTGCGGAAACATCTATTTTACCGGTGAAATGTGGTATGTATTGCCGGTGAATATGTCGCTTTTTGATGCTGCTTTTGTTGCAGGAAAGGGCTACGGAGGCGCACCGGTTGCCGCACGCTTAAGGACAACCATACCGGATGAATTGTTGGCCATTAACACGGTTTTTTCAGTTCCTGTAAGCAGATCATCCGGCAAAGCCGGGAAGCCAAAACGGCAAGTTGAAAAACCAAAACGGGAACCCGATGCATCCAATCCGGACTCTTCGGTAACGGCGACAGCATCGCCGGACACGGCAGAAGCTCAGGGAAGGTCAAAGAACGAAGGAGTTTCATGCATTCCGATTCCGTTTCCCTGGAAACTGGAAGTTTATCCCAACCCCACGGGTGGTGAACTTCATCTGAGGTGCACTACTTCTTACAACGACAATTCGGTATCTGTAGAAATACGCGATGCCAAAGGTGCGCTGGTTCGGGTGTTGCAGCCGTCAAAATTTCAGGATGCCGGAGAGTGGATAGTAGATACGGACTGTTCCGATTTAAGCGCCGGAGTTTATATAGCAGTCCTTAAGGGCAATCATACCGGCGTTACCACGCGGTTTGTAGTGACCGGATGAGGTTCAGGCATTCATCAGGTTTTTTACCAGAGATGATTGCAGCAAGCCCGAAGTAGCGGTTTTTCTCCCCACATAGATCATTCCGGTTACCATATAAGATAGAATTAATTCCACCGGTAATTCGGCAAATCGGTTGCTTGTCCATGCCGGAATGCAAACAGCAAAGGCAAGCATAACAGTAAATACAGGAAAAGCCAGCTCAATAATGCTTGTTGCGGTACCTGGTTTTATTTCTGCTTTCAGCAGGAATGAATTTTCTGCTCTTTTTAGCAGGATGTGAAAAATGAATGCGATGCCTGCAATTGCCGGTAGTAAAAATACACTAACCGATGCTTTGGAAACATTCCCAAAAATACCGAATGATGCCGGAAGACTAATAATGAGCATAAAATACAAGATGAATACACTCATACGCAAAGGCGACAGGTTGGCCACGCTTCCCGGTTTGGTCTTTTTTTCATCACGCAGAAAGCGTGATTCGAATAATGCCAGAAAAACAAATACAAATAATATGATTGAAGCAATTATTCCGAAAGTTGTTTTCTGGGTTTGGTCGGGCACACCGGTTTCGGCAGGAATTGAAGGCATTGCAAGCACATAGGTGCTATCGCGAAAGCTTACAGAATTGGGGGATTTGTTTTCGCGCATTAATTCAGGAATAGAGGGCGAATTTTTTTCAGCCTGGTGTTTTACAGCACCGATAGCTACCAGATCAACAACCATTGT